>JAUICS010000040.1 GCA_030427765.1 Alphaproteobacteria bacterium | reverse complement strand
AACGGCCATCCAACCTGCAAATAACAGGGGCATGATATAGGTGCCGGACAGATCGGTGGAGGAGAACCAGAACAACGCCACGATGATTCCCAATCCGTAATACCCAAAACGATCTTTATGTTTAAATGCGTAATGGCATAGGGAGACGAGGGGGATAATAAGCGTAAGCGTGATTAAGCCAAGTAATATTTGGTTTGTGGATGTTTCCCCGACGGATAATGCGTACGGATAGCTCACACCTTCAAGGTGGAGTGAATCTCCAATCAACAAGGAAACAATATAAGCCGCATATACAATAAATGCCGCGGCGAATGCGTTAAACAGCATTCTTATAATGCGTTGTGAGACGGAAAAACTGTATACAATCCAGATACTCAAGCCGAGTACCCAGAACCAGGAGCTTTGGATATCCATTGAAAACCCAGTCTTCGCCCAATTAAGTATAGCCAAGCCGACAGTAAAGCATGTCACAAAAAGCCACAATTTATAGCTGCCGCTTGATGCAACAAATTCCTTTGAATTGGCTTCTGCACGTTTATCCATAGCGGCGGCGTTATAAAGCAAGCCTGGTAAGCTAAAGAAAACGTTGGGATTTTGTTTTTGGAGACGGAAATACACTGGCGATAGTGTCTGAAGAACACGCCAGAACGAGATCGCAACTAAAGTAGGTATGGAAAAAATCCATAAATAATGCTGCTCGGTATAGTTAGTAAAGCAAACAGTGCTGAACAGCAGTGTTGCTATAAAAATGTATATAACCATTCCATAATATTTCTTTTATGATTAAACTAATACTAGTACATTTTGCGGGAAAAGCAAATATACAATTTGACTTTTGTTTGGAATCAAAGGGTTAAACGGCTTACTTCGCGTAAGTCCTTCTGCCTTTAGCCTTGCCGGTTTTTGGTTCTTTGAACGAAAACGAAATTTTGTCTTTCTTAAAATCGATCGTGACAATTCCGCCTTTGGTTAACTTCCCGAACAGAAGCTCTTCTGCTAGCGGCTTTTTGATTTCCTGCTGGATTAGGCGAGCGAGTGGGCGTGCGCCCATGGCCGGGTCATATCCTTTCTCGGCAAGGTGATCGCGGGCCTTTTGCGTTATATCAATTTCAACATTGCGGTCATCAAGCTGTACTTCGAGCTGCATGATAAACTTATCGACAACTTTCAGGACAGTATCTTTTGACAACGACTTGAATGGGACGATGGCATCCAAACGGTTGCGGAATTCTGGACTGAATAAATTCTTGATGGCTTCCTGATCTTCGTCGACCCGCATTTCGCGCCCAAAACCAATTGGCGGCTTTGCCATTTGTGCGGCACCGGCATTTGTTGTCATGATCAGTATGACATTTCGGAAATCGATTGTTTTACCGTTATTATCGGTAAGTTTTCCGTAGTCCATAATTTGCAGAAGGATGTTGTACAAATCCTGATGCGCCTTTTCAATTTCATCTAGCAGCAATACGCAATGCGGGTTTTGATCAATTTTGTCGGTCAAAAGACCACCTTGTTCAAACCCGACATAACCCGGTGGCGTTCCGATAAGGCGCGATACGGAATGGCGCTCCATATATTCGGACATATCAAAACGCATTAATTCTACGCCAAGTGTGTTGGCAAGCTGCCGCGCAACCTCAGTCTTACCGACGCCGGTTGGCCCGGAAAACAGATAACATCCGATTGGCTTTTCATGTTCCCGCAAACCCGCGCGGGACATTTTGATTGAATCGGCCAATGTTTCGATGGCCTGATCCTGATCAAATACTAATGTGCGAAGATCACGCTCCAGATGTTGAAGCGCAAGCTTATCATCGTTGCTGACCGTCTTTGTCGGTATGCGTGCAATGGCCGCAACGACTCCTTCGATGTCCTTAACGCCGATTGTTTTCTTGCGTTTTGATGGCGGTAGCAACGCCTGGGCCGCGCCAACCTCGTCAATAATATCAATCGCCTTATCTGGCAATTTACGGTTCCCTATATATTTGTCGGATAATTCTACTGCGGCCCGTAAGGCATCCTGCGTATAACGGATATTGTGATATTCTTCGTAATGGGTTTTTAGACCCTTAAGGATTTTGACGGTTTCTTCAACGGTTGGCTCAACAATATCGATTTTCTGGAACCGCCGCACAAGCGCGCGGTCTTTTTCAAAATAATTGCGGTATTCTTTATATGTTGTGGATCCGATGCAGCGTAGATTGCCGGATGCAAGGGATGGTTTTAGAAGGTTTGATGCATCCATGGCCCCGCCGGACGTTGCACCCGCGCCAATAATAGTGTGAATTTCATCGATAAATAAAATGGCACCTTCTATGTTTTCAATTTCTGCCAGAACGGCCTTAATCCGCTCTTCAAAATCACCGCGGTAACGCGTTCCGGCCAATAGGGAACCCATATCAAGTGAGAAAATCTGGCTTTCATAAAGAACTTCTGGCACTTCCTTATTAATAATTTTTTTGGCAAGCCCCTCTGCAATCGCGGTTTTCCCGACACCCGGATCACCAACATATAAAGGGTTATTTTTCGAACGGCGGCACAGAATTTGTATCGTCCGTTCAATTTCATGTTCACGTCCGATAAGGGGATCAATTTTCCCTTCCTCGGCTTTCTTGTTTAGATTTTTGCAATAGGCATCGAGGGCTTCTTGCCCGGTCTTGATTGTTTTGTCTTCGGCTTCCGCCTCTGCGCCGCGAACATTTCGGGTCGTATCCGTCGCCCCCGGCACTTTTGCAATACCGTGTGAGATATAGTTCACGGCATCAAAGCGCGTCATATCCTGTTCTTGCAAGAAATATACGGCATGGCTTTCGCGTTCGGAAAATAAGGCGACTAAGACATTGGCACCAGTAACTTCATCACGGCTGGATGACTGCACATGAATTGCGGCGCGCTGCAGAACGCGCTGGAACGCCGTAGTTGGTTTGGCCTCCTCAACATTCGCATTCACAAGATATGTCAGTTCATTATCAAGATAATGCGTAAGTTGATCTTTCAGATCCGGAAGTGAAATGCCGCATGACCGTAACACCGCCATTGCATCTTGATCATCCGCAAGGGCAATCAAGAGATGTTCAAGTGTGGCATATTCGTGGCTACGTTCATTTGCGCAGGCAAGGGCGCGGTGTAACGTTTGTTCCAGATTGCGTGAGAGCATACATAACTCCTTACAGATTTTTTAGGGCTTAGAATTAATCTAGGCCTTGTTTAAAGAATATCTATTCCTTTTCCATCGTGCACTGTAATGGTTGCTCGTTCGCGCGGGCAAAATCCATAACCTGTGTCACTTTGGTTTCGGCAATTTCATATGTGAACACGCCGCAAACCCCGACACCCTTGCGGTGTACATGAAGCATAATATCTGTGGCTTCCTGGCGTGTTTTGTTAAAGAATTTTTCAAGGACATGAACGACAAAGTCCATAGATGTGTAATCATCATTCAGAAGCAGGACTTTGTACATTGATGGTTTTTTTGTTTTTGGACGGGTTTTTAACAGAATGCCGGTCTGGCGGTCCTGATCTTCTCTCCCGTCATCAGCATTATTATTATCATCGTCGTCATTCATTATTGTGGGGTTACAGGCAGAGTGGCCAGGCAGACAATAGTCCGCTGACAAAAAGTTGTAACAATCATCATACAACCGGTTTTTCAACTGATCCGCCCTTATACTATTGTGGTTCTCACAATTTCTCAATTTCACCTTATAATATAACATATTTCATTAATTTTTTGAGCAGTAATAGCGAAAAATACGAAAATTTACTATGCAGTGCAAAAATTTATCATGGATTGTCGCGCATTGGCTGTGAAAAAAGGCATGAAAAAAGGCCGCTTTTCAGCGGCCTTTGAATCGATAACAGGTTTGGGCTTAAATTAAGCGGCCCAGTCTGTTGCTTTTTGCATTGATTTTGTCACTTGTGAATTAAGTGGCTCAATACAATCTGTACAAACTTTCACAGACATTTCAGACAATTTTGTCGTGCCGGACATGAATTCTTCAAATGCCTGATGTGCAATTGAATACTGTGTTTCAGAAAGCTCGTTAATTGAGTTACATTTCATGATTGTTTTGAATGCGTTTGTATTTCTTTCTGTCGCATCCTGTACCATTCCTGTAACTGTTTTAAGGAAACCTTCAACACCCTTCATAAGGATGCTGCTTGATTCCATTACGGCTTCTGTATTTTCTTTCACGGAATTAATTGATTCCTGTGCTAACTTGTCAAACTGTGTCTTATTTGCAGTCATGACGTCCTCCATAGATTTGTGTGCGCCCGTTAGAAGTGCCGGATTAAAACCACCCTTGGTAAATCCGAAATTAGAAGCTGGACGCGTTGCTCCTGAATTCTTGTTAACTGTTTTACGTGCTGCTGTGCTTGTTTTTCTTGCTGGTCTTGCAGAACGTACCGGCTTACGTGCCGATGTGGTTTTGCGAGTAGCCGGTTTTTTCGTAACGGCTTTTTTAACTGTAGTTGTTTTTTTCGCGGTTGCTTTTTTTGGTGCTGCTTTTTTTGGTGCTGCTTTTTTAACTGCTGGCTTAACCGCAGGTTTTTTTACCGCAGTAGCCGCTGCTGTTTTAGCAGAAGAATTTGTGTTTGCTGGTGCGGCGGTAGTCTCCGGATTGGCAGGCTTTGCAGCGGCTGCAGGAGCAGGCGCGGGTGTTTTGTTTTCCGTCGGTGTATTTGGTGTATTCGTCTCGGCCATTTCAGTTACCCTTTATTTATTTACGTGTAATTTCTATGAAATACTAAAATCAAAAAACAATATTCTCAACCATGTATCCTATTTAATACATTATCATGTTTTTGTGCGCTGCACAAGAAATAGATGCATTTATAGATAAAGTCAATCTAAAGTTTACAAAAAATTCAATTGTATCAGAGACAATTAAAGAAAAATTGTTGTTCATGGTTTAAGAATGTGTCTTGAAAAACGGGGCTTATTCGGTGGACACTTGGATAAAATGATAATATGATTATATAAGTCAGGTCGTGTCTTTTTGGCTGGAAATTCATCGGGTCATATTATTAGGAAATTAATAGCGGTTCAAAAATTGAATGGTATACGGGACTAGATTACATATACCGACTTTTCTGGTTGTATTAAGTGCTATGCTTCTTGTGCTTACACAAGGGGCGCTCGCGGGTAATTCCAAATATGCCGCAATCGTTATGAATCATGAAAACGGAACGGTACTTTTCTCGCGTAATGCAGATAAGCGACTGCACCCTGCATCACTGACGAAGGTAATGACATTAATGCTTACGTTTGATGCCATTAAACGCGGTGAAATATCATTGTATGACAAAGTCAAAATTTCACGCCGTGCGGCAAGTATGGTTCCTAGTAAACTCGGTTTAAAACCGGGGGAGACCATTACGGTTGAAAATGCGATTTATGCGCTTGTTACAAAATCGGCAAATGATATTGCTGTCGCGCTTGCGGAACATGTGGGCGGCAGTGAACGGGAATTTGTAGCGAAAATGAATCGCAAGGCGCGTGGCATTGGCATGCGACAAACAACCTTTAAGAATCCTTCGGGCTTGCACGACATTGGTCAGGTAACATCGGCACGCGATATGGCGGTGATGGGACAATTCCTGATAAAAAATTATCCTCGTGAATATGAATATTTTTCGACAAAGGAATTCCGGTACAACGGTTACACCTATCGTAATCACAATCGCCTTATGTCCCGCTACCAAGGTATGGATGGCTTGAAAACGGGTTATATCAATGCATCCGGTTTTAACTTGATCGCATCGGCGACCCGTCAAAGCCAACGTCTTGTTGGCGTTGTTTTTGGTGGTCGTTCAACCCGTACACGTGACGCACATATGGCCGATATTTTAAACCGCTCATTTGAGCGTCTACGTCACCTTCGTTTGGCGCAGGCAAAAGTTCCATTGCCGAAATATAAACCTGGTGCTGATCCTGATGTTGTCGTTGCCTCGGTTGATGCGCAGGTAGGCAATGCGCCTGCAGTAATACCACCAATTAAAGTCAATTACCGCAGTGACCTAAAGCTGCCTGTGCCGGTTAAAAAGCCGATCGATAACGATGTTATTCTGGCCGCCTATGCTCCTGAATCCGGAACGGCAGGAATTGATACAGATTTTTCAGAGGCATCTACCATTGATTCGCAATCTATTCCCGCGGAGCATTTTGAAATGCTGGCACAGGTGTTGGGTGACAATGATTTTAGTGAAATGATGGGGCAGGGTGACTTTGACATGGAAGCCATGTCACGTATTGAAACCGGATTGATTGCCATTGCTGCGCATACCGGACAACATCACCGTGTGCCAAATGCGGCGGGCAATGTTGCGTCAAATATTATTAGCGTTGGTTTAAAGGCCGGCCAAAACCTTATTAATGGTTTCTTTGGCGGTGGTGAGGGGAATGCCGATCAAGATGTGCGTAAAGTTAGTTTTCAGCCATTTCCGCCAGAACTTCCTGATAGACGTAGGTCGCCACGTAAAACCGCATCAGCTTGGGGAATTTACCTTGGTGAATCAGAGAGTCGTGATACTGCAGACAGAATTTTGAAAAACGCGATACAGAAACTTGAGGCGTTGGCATTGTCGCCTGCAACGGCGGTGATTGTACCAGAACGTCAAACCGACAACATTGTATTCAGTGCGCGTTTGAAAGGTTACTCCGAGGGACAAGCAAAAAGCGTATGCTCCTTGCTTTCAAAATACGGGCAAAGCTGCTCTGTAATCTCGAATTAATTTATTTCAGTTTTTTGCCTAAGCGATCGAGTTCTTTTTGGAGCTCGTTGATGTTGGATTTGATATCCGACATTTTCTTTTCGACGGCACCACGGTTACTTTCATCACCCGTCGCAGGATAAAACGGATTGAACGCGGTCAATGCCTTTTCAAACATTTCCAAATTACGACGGTTTAATTCTTCAACGGCGTTCACAGGGAACATGCCTTCGATAGATTTATTTACCTGCTGACGGAATGTCTCCTGATTTGTTGCGAAACTGTCGATGGCGTGCTCAAGATAGTTTGGAAGAAGTGCACGCATACCATCGTCATAATAACCGATAAGGCGGCGTAAAAATCCGACAGGTAACATGTTCTGACCACTTGATTCCTGATCAACAATAATTTGTGTTAAAACGGAACGTGTTAGGTCTTCACCCGTTTTTGCATCATAAACGATGAAGTCATACCCTTCCTTTACCATTTCATACAAATCGTCGAGAGTGACGTAACTGCTGCGGCTTGTATCATATAGACGACGGTTCGCATATTTTTTGACAACGATAGGCTCATCTTGATGTTTTTTAGTCCCAGTGGCCATGATTTTTTCCTCTCACATCACTCTTTGATTGAAAATATCTTCCATAACTAGTAATACAATTTAACTAGAATAGTAAAAAAGCAAAATGCTGCACTTTTAATGCAATGTCAATCTCGATAGATAAAAAACAGACCGCGCACAAAAACACCGAAAGTGAAAAACAAAACAATACGGTGCGCCGGATTCCCAAACCGCTTATGTATCATATATCCATGATGATGAATGATCTTGAGTACGCGCAGCAAAATCAGAACGCACGGCGTATTGAAAAAATGCTGTCGGGCATAAAAAAATATCAAAAATATCCATACAGGCAAACCGCCACACCGTTGAATGAATTATGGCGATGTGGCCAGATGAGAATTCTCGCCGATTGCAAAAACAATTGTATGGCAGAGAGGAAGGAACCTGTTTTATTTGTGCCGTCCATGGTGAACGCATCATCCATTCTTGATCTTATGCCGGAACGTTCAATGGTGCGCTGGTTTGCCGCACAGGGACAAAAAAGTTACCTGCTTGATTGGGGTATGCCGCAGGATGACAGGCAAATGCATGCAATTGATACTGTTGTAAAAAAACGTTTGGTAAGGGCCGTTAGATTTCTATCGGATTATTCTAAGCAGAAAGTACATCTTGTCGGATACTGTATGGGCGGATTACTATCTATCGCCGCCAGCTGTTTGATGCGTGAGAAGGTTGCATCGTTAACCCTGTTGTCTACCCCGTGGGATTTTCAATTAACGTCAGATCCGGTTAGTCTTTTTGTGCGCGGTAACGTGCCGGAATTAAAACAACGTCTGACACAAACGGATACGATTCCAATTCACTGGATACAATCCATCTTTGCCGCAACCGACCCCGAGTCGTTCGAGCGCCGTTTCACACATTTCGCCGACATGAAAAAAGACGGCATTCATACAGATATGTTTGTTGCGGTCGAAGAATGGGCAAATGGCGGTGTGGATTTGCCCGTTAATCTGGCGTGGGAATGTTTAAACAAATGGTACATCGAAAACCGGCCTAAAAAAGGTGACTGGTTAATTGATGACGTAACGATTGAACCAGCAACAATACGGGATATTCCAGCCATGATTGTAAATCCGGGAAAAGACAAGATCGTTCCTGCGGAATCAATGCAGGCATTTTCGGATGATCATGGTGGCTGTGATCACATAACGC
>JAUICS010000039.1 GCA_030427765.1 Alphaproteobacteria bacterium | reverse complement strand
CACGTGTGTTTTTGACAGTATAGAAACTGTTCATATAGTTGTGGAAAAACCACGGTGCACACCGGATACCGCAAATAGCTCGAAATATAATTTTAATAATATTTACAAAATTATATAATTGTTACAATTTGCCGAAAGTATTGAAAAAAGTCAATATTTTTCCACACTTTTATATGTTGCGAAGCGGCATTGTTCCTTTTTCTTATTCGTCCTCTGCAAATGGGTCGGTAAGTGTTCCTGTACCTTGATATGTGTTTAGTGATTTTGTTCTTATGGTTTCCAGTTGTTTCAGGAAACCCGACTGGTCGGCGTTTTTTAATGTGCGTTCGATAAGGGCAAACAGAATGGTCTGAATGGCGCGCTGCATAGGGACGCCACTTTCATCATAAACCTGCTCCTGTATGTAAAAGTCGGGAATGGAAATCGGTTTAATGTCTTGCCAGGATAGCTCGGCGGATGGTTTTACAAACGTGCCGCGGAATGAAATCATAGGGGCGTTGATTTGAAAGCCTGTTAACGCTTCTGTCTGCTGTGATGCCTGCCGGTTTTGTGTAATACGGTTATACAGTGCGGCAAGGTTTGTTCCTTGTTTTGATACCTCCAGATAGGCATTCGTGTTGGTGATATCAAGTTTTTCAAAATGAATAATGTCAGAAAATAATGATGTGTATTGCGCGTACACATGCTCGATGGATATCGCGTTGTCGTTGTTATAACCGGGCGGGTTTGCAACTTTAACATCGGTTAATGTAATTGTGTTGTTAAGTAAATTCAGATAAACAGAACCAACTTCAAAATTTACATTTAAGGCATCCTGTCCGTATTGCTGTACCTTTTTATGTGCCATATTGTTGCGGCTTAGATAGAAAAAACCTGCAACTGCAATTCCGGCAACGAGTATGGTTAATAGGGCTATGAATAGAATACGCATGAAAACTGACCTTGGAATAAGATGACGAGTGAGGGGACACGTCCTGACAAACATGCCATATAGAATACTGGCCTGTTTTTGCGTTTAATTCAACATTTTGATGGTTATTAAAAAATGCTAATGTGTTGTGTGAATATATTTAACCGGGTCGAGTGTTGGTCATGAATCAAAATACCATAAAGGTTGATGTTTGCGTAATCGGTGCGGGGGCAAGCGGTCTTGCCGTTGCGGAGATGGCCGTTCAAATCGGGATGGACGTTGCGCTTATTGAAAAGGAACGGCTAGGCGGGGCGTTCTTAAACAGTGTGTGTTTACCCAAGACCGGTTTGTTCGAGGCGGCAAAGGTTGCAAACACATCACGTCATGCTGATCGTTTCGGATTTGAATATAATGAACATGCCGTGGATATACGCGCCGTTAAAAAGGGGATTGAAGAGTCTATTCGCCGAATTGAGCCGCATTATTCGGCGGGACGTTTCGAGGCATTGGGCGTTCGCATATATGAGGGTGAGGCACGTTTTATCGATGATCACCACATTCAGCTCAAAGAGGATGTCATCAATGCAAAATATATCGTTATCGCGACTGGCGCGGTTCCCGATATTCCGGATATTGACGGTATAAAGTCCGACAAGGTTTTAACGCCCTACAATATACACAAATTACATGAAACGCCGCGCCATTTGATTGTTCTGGGCGGGCAGGGCGTTGCGCTTGAACTCGCGCAATCATACCGCCGTTTAGGAAGCCGCGTCACACTTATCACCGAAAACACAATTATGCCGGATACGGATTTTGAAATTGCCGGTATGATAAATGAGGCCTTGTCCGGTGAAGGCATTAAAATTAATGAGAATAGTCGTGTCAGTAGTGTAAAACATAAGCTCGACAGGCTGGTTGATGATGGCGTGCAGTACAATGATGATAATGTCACGGTTGTTTTTGAAACCCAGAATAGAGAGGTGAGGGAGGTAGGTGGATCACATCTTCTTGTCTGTGCCGATGAAAGTCCGGAGATTACTTGTTTGGACCTCATGAATGCAGGGGTGGATGTTGAGGGTAAGAGTATTAAAACATCACAGGATTTACGGACGTCACAAAAACATATTTTTGTTGTTGGTAATGCCGGATTGGGGCCCGGTTATATGCATGTTTCGGCGTATGAGGCGCATATCGTTTTAAAAAATATGTTGCTTCGAAAACGGCTGGAAGTTGATTATTCCCAGATGCCGCGTGTGGTTTTCACAGACCCCGAATTCGCGGCGGTTGGAATGACCGACGAGCAGGCACGTACAAAATATGGTCGTAAGATAAACGTATCCGTATCAAAATTGCGTGATAATGATCGCGCCGTGGTAATGAAGCAGGAAGCCGGCATGATAAAAGTTATCACACATAAGAATGGACAGATTTTGGGGTGTTCGATATTGGCCGCACAGGCCGGAGAGCTTATTTCAATATGGGTGCTTGCGTTATCACAAAATCTTAAAATTCGTGATATGCCCTCGGTGCTGGCTGCATACCCAACTTTAAGTGACGTTAGTCAACGCGCTGGCGGTATGTCATTAAAGTCAAGTTTGTCCGGTTTCTGGACACGCCTGCTTATTCGATTGTTGCAAAAGTTCCCGGGGTAGGTCGAGCTAGAGATGTGGTAATCAGTCGTCGTCGTCTTGATAGGACGTATCCTGATATTGGGCACGGTTCGAAATAAAATTGGCATCGCTTCCGCCAAAACCGGGAGATGGTGCAGGCGGCGGCGCTAAATCAAGGCCTTGTGCGGCTTGGAGTGCGCGCTGCTGTTTTAATTCTTTGGCTAATTGTTTGTACTGGGCGGCATCTGAATTTGTATCGGCGACACTGTCATATTCAGGTTTAGGACGCTTTGAGGCATCAATTTCTATGGCTTCGCCAAATTCATCGTTCGCAAACGATCCCATTATTATTCCTTCCAGGATATGGTAATATGACTATTCTACCTTATTTTCAAGTATTTTCCAAAACTCTTTTGCGTTGCTCGAACGCCTTGGCACCTCGAAAGAACATGTTTGTGATGGTTTCAAGGACATCCTGATCTATGTCATTATCCTTATTACGGACCTTTTGTCCGCATTCACGTTCCAGATAATGAAGAAGTCGCTCCGCTTGTTTTTTCGCGCAACCACGTTTTTCAAAAAAGTCATTAATCGGCCCGTCTCCGGACCGTTTATTAGATTGATAGTACATTTTCCCACACATATTAGTTATTATGGAAATATAAATACAAATTAATTGATGTTATGTCAATTAAAAAAATGCATCGGTCATTCAGGATGGGCAGAACCATTCTGAATGCACATCTATTCCAAAGAGATTTTATCTAAATCCTTTGTGTACAAGGATATAATACCGCCAATTTGCAAAGTGGTATGAGAAATAGAAATGTGTTTTGAAATTGCACCTATGTTTTATTACGCAGTTTCTTGATTTCCTCACGAAGCGCGATAAGCTCGGCAACGCTTGGTTTATCTGAAACTGATGACATTTTGGCTGCGATTTCTGCATTTATGGCGATGCGTTCATCCAGCTCTTTTTCTGCTTTCATAGTGTCCTCGATATGTTTTACCGTTTTATCGGCGTGTTCCTTTAACTTGTCAGCACAGTCCTTCAATGCATCCATCGTTTTTCGGTTCTCTTGCAGAGTAAGCAGGAATTCATCCTGCGTTTTATCAAGTTCATATTTCTTCATTTTTAATGCATAAACATTGTCTTCACTGTTATCGTTCATAATCAGGCCCTCTCCTTTAATAACTCATGTGAAGCAAACGATATGCCAAATATTTCTATATTTGTGTGGGGTAGGTGTTTTTGATGCATGCGGTATATCCCTATACCTTCAGGCAGTGTTGTGCATCGTTTGTTCGTGTTTAAGTATTTGTTTTTAAATTGTAAATTTTCTTTGTTTGCAGTTTTTGTGTGTCTTTTTCTATAATCAGGGTGTTACTTTCATATAAGGAGATAACACAACGATAAAAATTTGCTGACGCGTTTGGGGAATCTATCTGAAACCATCTACACAGGGAAAGGAGTAGCATGATGATAGATCGACAAGTACACCGTACAGCAAAACAGTTCATTGAAATCCACGGCGAAGCCGCATTAATGGAGGCAATGAAACTACATAACTACTTTTCTGCGCGCGGTAAAAAAGAAAGTGCAGATATCTGGGATCGCGTCTACGTGACTATCGAATGGATGCAGACCCCGGATGAGCAAGGAAAGAAGGGTTTTTTAGACTTTAAACGTTCTTTTTTCCTAAAAAATCTAAAAGAACGTTTAAACGCCGACTTCACTATGGAACAAGTCAGCGGTTGAAAAATCTAAGATATTAAAGGAAAGAGGCCATATGGCCTCTTTTTTTATGTGTTTTTTTATTGACATATTGTTTGTTGTGTCGAGAATGAGGCGTATGAAAGAGGGGGCTTTGTGGCAAAAAAATCAAATGGACATAGTCAGGGCGTTATTGACGCATTGAAGCAGCAGGCAAAAGACCTTGAGGCGAAGCAGCGATATGTGATCCGTAAACGGACGGAATTGGGACCGCATTTAAATGCCCGAATGGGTGGGCAAAAAGTAATTATTGATGTTCCTGATGTTGATGTGGACGATGCTTCCATCATTCAGAACGTCTATCTGTTGCGGCGATTATTTCAGGGACAGGCATTAAAAACAGTTGTGCCCGGTATGGATATGCCGGAAGGGCCTGTATTTTTAGGGCCCGTTGCAAACCGTATGTTTGGTAAGCCGGCCAGGCCATTATTTGTGGCGAAACAGGATATGTGCGGACCGAATGATATTGATAATGTAAAATATTTGCTTCATCAAAGCGGCTTGGAAAAGCTAGGGGTGTTCATTCCGAATGTTGATCGCCTGCGTGAAGCGTTTGACATGGCGCGTTTTTATAATCTGCACGATCGTATCCAGACATTGCATATGGGAGATGGTGTTTTTGATCCTCAAACATACTATGTGACATCGACAATCGTGATTGGCAAAGATGTTGATGATCAAGGACGTCAAATCGGGCAAACATTTCATCACGTGGCTATCCGTCCCGATGGCGATGAAATCCTTGTTAACTCCGAAGATATCGGGGCAAGGGATGATGTGAAGATACGATTATTTTCCATGCCGGTATATCATGCTTGTTTTCGCGCCGGCCCTGCCTAGATACGTAATATATTCAATATCCTTATGATAACCTTATGGGACGTGTTCAAACCGTGCCTATTGTGTTGTATCGTTTCCCATTAAACAAGTATTGCAGGTGGATATGGATCTTAACCAAGCCATTATTGGCAATTGTTCGTTCAGTGCGCTTATTAACACACATGGTCAGATTACATGGTCATGTATGCCTCATTTTAATGGCGACCCCGTTTTTTGTTCATTGCTACAAAATGGCACGGGAACGGAATGCGATTGGGGTTTTTGGGATTTTGAGGTTCAGGATTTGGAACGCACTGAACAGCATTACATTGCTAACACGGCCGTTCTTGAAACAGTTTTTCATGATAAGAATGGTGCCGTTGTGAAGGTCACGGACCTCGCGCCGCGTTACCCTCATTACGGGCGCAATTTTAAACCGTCTACGATTTGCCGCATTGTCGAACCGGTTGTCGGTAATGCACGCCTTAAAGTCCGTTTGCGTCCACGTTTTGATTATGGGGAAACCGCGCCAAAAATTACGCGCGGGGGAAACCATATTTGTTATGTGTCGCCTAGCCAGTCTTTGCGTCTGACAACTGATGCGCCCGTCATATATGTGCACGATGAAACACCGTTTGTGCTTGATAAAAAATATACGTTTATTTTGGGGCAGGACGAACCGTTTCGTCAGGATATACGTGGTGCGGGTGAACGTTTCCTGAATGAAACCGTGCGGTATTGGCGTGAATTTTCACGTAATCTTGCCCTGCCGTTTGAATGGCAGGACGCATTGATAAGATCCGCCATAACCCTGAAGATGTGTACGTTTGAGGAAACAGGCGCCGTTCTGGCGGCGATGACAACATCGGTTCCGGAGTCTGCGAACTCGGAGCGTAATTGGGATTACCGTTATTGCTGGGTCCGTGATGCGTTGTTTGTGATTAATGCGCTTAACCGTCTGGGTACCACCAAGACGATGGAGGACTACCTGCATTTTATTATGAACATTGCCATGATTGGTTCCGATACCGGACGGGATTTGCAGCCAATGTACGGAATTGACCTTGAATGGGCGCTTGAGGAAAAGGAAGTACCATCTCTGGATGGTTATCGCGGTATGGGGCCGGTGCGTGTTGGGAATGGCGCGTATACGCAGAAGCAAAATGATGTTTGGGGTTCAATCATCCTTGCCTTGACGCAGGCGTTTTTTGATAAACGTTTGATACGTCCTGGAACACTGGATGATTTTCATAGGTTGGAAGAGTTTGGGGAGAGCGCACTTAAAAACTGGAACACATCCGATGCCGGTATTTGGGAATTCCGGTCCTTTGGTCGTGTGCACACGTTTTCGGCCGTTATGTGCTGGGTCGCCGTGGATAGACTTGCCAAGATTGCCAGTGAATTGAAGTTAGATGATCGTGCGTCTTACTGGCGTGAGAATGCAGACGACATGCATCGTCAGATTATGGACCGTGCGTGGAGCGAAGAAAAACAATCTCTGGTGGAGCCACTTGACGGTGATGAGCTTGATGCATCACTTCTCCTTCTTCATGATGTTGGGTTTATTGATGCGAAGGACCCAAAATTTGTCAAAACCGTTGAACGCATTGAAAAGGAACTGGTAGAAGACGGGCTTCTTTATAGATATGTTATTGAGGATGATTTCAGCAAGCCTGATGTCGCCTTTACCGTGTGTACATTCTGGTACATTGATGCGCTGGCCGCCATTGGTCGTACCGAAGAGGCGCGCGAGAAATTCGAATGGCTTCTAACCAAGCGTAACCATGTTGGCCTTTTGTCCGAGGACCTTGATTTTAAAACAGGTGAGCTTTGGGGCAATTTCCCGCAGACATATTCGATGGTCGGTTTAATCAATTCTGCCATGCGTCTGTCCAAAACATGGCATGAGTCAATTTGAATTCGGTGCCGTCTTAAAAAATATTTATTGACATGAGTTATTTTTCATAATACATAGCTTAGCAAATTATTAACATAATTCAGGTTATGTTACGGTGAGAGTGAGAAGGGTGTTATGTTATGAGTTCTTTAGAAGATTTAAAAGAACGTTTAGGATATACAGGCATTGGTGACACAAGCACACCTGACTATGTTTTAAGCGATGACTGTAGGTCTATTTTAAAAATTTCAACAACAAGCTGGAGCAACGGCCCTGATTTTAAGGGGACGGATCTTAACATAGAAATCATTCCGGTCACACGTGCAGGGGTTTTGGGTTATTTAACCGGAGCGAGTGGTCTTACGGAGTTGAAGGATGTGGCACGTTTTTCAAAGCGTGAAACGCCGGGCCAAAAGGATATTAGTTTTAAAGTAAGTGGTACGAGTGGAAAGATTTCCCGCTGGGAAGGGTATGTAAATCGCGATAGTGATTTTGACGCCATGCAAAACGAATTGTTAGGTTTAGGGTTTACAGGTATAGAAAATCGCCTTTCCACCGTTCCGTCAGATGTTAGTATATTTGAGGCCATTGATGCTGGTGAAATATTACAGGGACGACGCGCTGAAAACGAATTTGACCTTATTCGCGTTGAAATGGAAAGCGAGAGATCAGAAAGCACGCTTGTTAGTGCGGGAGGTTTAGGTGACTACCTGACAGAAGGGCAGGCAAAAATTCGTCATGAACTGCACATTCAACGTATTGCAGAAGGCCGTGAACCAGCAGGTGCAATTGTTGTTTCAGAGGACATATCGCGACTTGATCCCGAGGAGCGTGATAAGGGTTACCGTTCAACGGAAACACGTGATGTATTTGTTAGTAATAGTTTAGATCAAGTAAAAGCGTTTATTCAGTCCAAACTTGATGGCGAGGAACCTGCGTTAATCGTTGATGCACAATTACAAGCAAGTCGCCATCCTGGTTCTTAAATATTAAGATTAAACGTCTAATCCGTAATCGCGCATAACCTGATCAAAGTTGTTTTGGAGTAGCGCAGCGCCTGTTTCAGAAAACATTTTCTGCTCAACAACAAATTTGAAGAATCCAATGTCGCCCTCGGCGGTATGTTCTGTCTTCCATTCATCGTTAATGTTTTTACCATTAAACTTTGTATAAGCGGTTGAAATGGCGCAGCCAATTCCGATATCGGCTTCATGCAGCATAAGGGCGACTTCATACCAATTGTCTTGGGCAAGTATCTGCAGTTCCGGTTTTAGGAGTGATGGGTCAGGATTGCCAGCCAGCACGCTTTCCTTATAACGTTTGACGCTGGCGGCCGGTGATGGCGCGTCGCCGGTAACGTCGGTTGTTAGGATAAGTGCTTTCACAATTTCTAATTCCTGATCAGTGAGCCCAGCCGACTTTAATCGATCCTTTGCAAGGTTAAAGGACTGCATTTCCAATCGGTATGGAATGTGTGTGCCGTCAACAATGTTTTTCTTTCCATCATGTCCGTAATCGTGAATCAGGGCGGCGATAAG
>JAUICS010000038.1 GCA_030427765.1 Alphaproteobacteria bacterium | reverse complement strand
AGTTATTTTCTGGAAATTAATTCCGGTATCGAATTTAAACATGTTATTTCCACACTCAATATTCTTGCGATTGTTCAGCGTCTTTCCAAGGTAAGTAATCTCACCCATCTCACAGAATGGATGGTGGGGTATGTCAAGCCGTTTATTGTGCGTTATCATGATCGTGATTTGCGCAAAAAACTGACGGAACGTCTTCAGAAAGTTGCGAAGAAAGGCGATCTTGTTGCACTTGCGTCCATTTTGAATGATAAGGATGTTTATAACGGTGATACCCGTGATTACAAACGCGCGATGGTAAAATTCCAGAAATTGAAGAAAGAATACGCGCAGCTTGAGGAAGATTTGCAGGACAAAACAACATACGGTTTTGGGGCCGGGCGTGAAATTGCGTCGGTATGTTCCGGTGTCCTTGCGGCGCTTTTGGTTATTATTATAACGCTTATGTTCTTCTCAAGCGGATCAAGTGTAAGTGATTTCTTTTAAAAGGTATTTTTAGTATGCGATTAAAACGATCAATGGGAATTCGTGGACATATCCTGCTTATTGGCGCGGTTTTGTTACTGATTGCATTCATTCCCGTTGGATTGTTGTTGTTTGTGGGTATGATGCCAACCATTGTTGCGGGCCTGATTGACAAAACGAAGGAACGCGTGAAATCACTGACTGTAGGCTTCCTGAATTTTGCAGGGTGTTATCCCTATATCCTTTTGATTTTAAATGCAAAAGAAGAGCCGCTTTCCGTCAGTTATGATCTGGTTACGGACCCTTATGTCATTGTTGTTATTTATGGTGCGGCCCTTCTCGGGTATTTGGTGGAGTGGTCCGTTTCCGGAATTGTCGCCGCATTATTGTTTAGCACAGGTGAAAAACGCCTCGTGGATATTAAAAAAGAGCAAAAGGACTTGGTTGCAAAATGGGGTAAGGAAGTGACCGGTGAATATGAGCTCAATAAATACGGCTTTCCAATTAGCGATAAAATTGAAACAAATGCCGAGGAAAATTAAGACCCCTTTTAAGATTTTTCTGTAGCCTTGTTATATTAGGTTAGGTGTCTCTTAAAGAAAAAACGTAATAACGACGCATTTGGTTGCGGCAGGGCTTTGCCTGTAAAAAAGGGATTATAGGGGTATACGCGGTTGAAAACGGAACACAGATTTTTCGATCATTGGTTGCAAGACGATAAGGGCAGTACGGCAATGGAATTTGCGTTGCTGGTAACTCCTTTCTTATGGCTTTTGTTAGGCACAATTGAGATTAGCCTGGCGTTTGCCGGCTCATCCAATCTGGAAGGCGCAACGATGGTGGCGGCACGTTTTGTACAAACCGGACAGGCGCAAACCGCATCATCCGCTGAAGAGGCGCAAAATATTTTTGAAAATGCATTGTGTGAAGAAGCGTCCTTTTTCGTCGATTGTGAAGATCTGATGTACGAAGTTGTCACAATGGGCGATGGCGGTAATTACACTGGTGCAAGTCAATATCAGGCGCCGCAATTCAATGATGATGATGAACTTTTGAATGCGAATGGTGAGCCGGGAAATACGTTTTCACCGGGCAACACCAGTGATGTTGTTATCATCCGTGTGTTTTATAATTATCAGGTTAAAACACCAATCATTGGATATGTTTTTGGCGGTGAAAAGGGGACAATGCGTTTTATGTCGTCCGTTGTCATGCAAACTGAACCATATGAGTTTCCAACATGATAAATCTGATAGCGAATATATATAGTTTTTGTCACCGTTACTTAACGGGTGATCGTGGTGTGTCGTCTATTGAAGCGGCGGCGTTGTTTCCGGTGATGGCCTTAATTTGTATCGGAACATATGATGTCGGTATCGCCATGATGGCCAATCAGAAATCCCAGCGTGCGGCCCAAATGTCCGGTGACTTATTGGCCCGAAAAAATCTGGTGAGTACAGGTGATGTGACGCAGGCCTATGATGCGGCTCGTTCCGCCTTAAGTCCACTGCCGACAGACAAGCTCGGTATCGATATTGTAAGTATCCGTTTCGATGAGGCCGACCAGCCGGTAGTTGTATGGCGTCAGACATTTAATATGGAACCCGAGGATGATGATGTTGTTCCGGATTCTTATGGTCTGGGATACGAAAACGAAGGTGTTATCGGTGTGGTCATTACATATGAATACGAACCGTTATTTGCATCCGTGTTTGTCGACACGATTAAAATCCGGGAAGTTGCATATTTACGTGGGAGAAAAAATCCAATCATAGACGTGGAGACGTCGTCATAACCGGAATAGGGTAGACCCATGAAACATAAAAAATACGTAAAGTTATTTGCAGCATTTTGTACACGTTTTGGACGTGAAACGGCAGCGTCCATCCTTGTTATGTTCGCCATTTCATTGCCAATACTTCTTAGTGTTATTGGCATGGGCGTGGATGTATCAAGTGCCTATCTGGCGAAGGAACGTTTGGCGCGTGCGTGTGATGCGGCCGCACTTGCCACGGCGGCATCAACCGGTTTAATTTCGAATGAACAAGTCGAATTGCGTTTCAAAAGTTTTGCGAAAGCCAATTTTCCGGAAGACCGTTTTGGTGAGCTTTCAAAGGTTGAAGTGTCGCCGGTCAATACGGAAGAAACATTGCTGGAGGCAAAGGCCCTTTACGGTGAGCTTGCCGTAATGTTCAAAACATCGTTTACCGGTGTTCTTGGTAAAAAATACATGGAGATTTTTGTCGATTGTACGGTAAAGCGTGAAGTGCGCGGTATTGAAGTTGCGTTGGTTCTGGATGTAACCGGTTCAATGCAAAGCAATAATAATATTGGCGCATTGCGTACCGCAACGTTGAATTTCATAAATATTCTATTTGACCGTGTTGAGGACCATGACGATTTGAAGATTGGACTTGTGCCGTATTCTGCCACGGTTAACGTTGGAAGTATTGCGCCGGATATTATAGAAGGGTATCCGGTTCCAAGTGACGAAGATATTGAATACGATCCAGATGATGCGCTTCAATGGCAGGGGTGTGTGATGGCGCGTGATTATCCGCATGACTATAAAGATACGCACCCGAATGCCGGTGGGTATTGGGACGCGTTCTGGTATGAAAATACGCCGTCTGATTCTGTCGATAATCATTGGGATACTGATACGGGTGGAAGTTTAAATTTACCGTACAACCAGTGTAACAACCGACGTACACCAAATCTGGGATGTCCAAATCCGATTACACCGCTTACAAGTAATAAGGATCATCTGTTAACGCAGGCACAGGACCTTAAATATTGGTGCCGTGGCGGGACACTCGGCAATTTGGGAATGGCATGGGGATGGCGTGTTTTATCACCGGAATTTCCGTTCCAACAGGGTGCCGCATACGATGATCCGTTATGGACAAAAACAATTGTGATGATGACAGATGGGGAAAATCAGGTTTGGAAAAAACCGAATACGGCAAGTTCGAAGATGTCCGATTTTATGGCCTATGGTCGATTGGAAGATGGGGTTCTGGGAACAACAAACAAATCCTCTGCACGTGATGAAGTAAATGATCGCATGAAAGAAACGTGTAACCTCATGAAGCAAAAAGGGATCACAATATACACTGTTACATTTTCAACCAGTATTTCATCAGCAACTAAGGACATATTCCGGAATTGTGCGTCTGATTCCTCGAAATATTATGATGCACCATCACAAAGTGAATTAATTTCATCCTTTGAGAAAATCAGTAAACAGATAAGCAATCTGCATATCAGCGGTTAAGAGTATCGGAATGTCTATTAAACGAATTGCGTTTCTCGTGCTCGCGGCAGCGCTAATCGTTTATGTGTGCCTGCATGATAAGCCTGTTGCGGAATTGCAGGAGAATTTAGTTCAATTTTTAACAATATTTCGTTTAACTTTTCTAAGTAATTATTTTACTTAATACTTAAAAAATATGTAAATTAATTTAGACTATTACTTAATTTGCATATTAAAAATAAATAATAAATGCATTTTTACTTATGGTTTTAACTATTTGTTAATATGAATACTGATAATATGAAAATATGGTTAGGGACATAAATTCCAAAAAATCAAAAAAACAAAACACTATTTAAGGAGTAGACCATGCTAAAACTAATGAGAAAATTTTTCAAAAACGAAGACGGTGCAACTGCACTAGAATACGGCCTGATTGCTGCGCTTATCGCGGTTGCAATCATTGGCGGCTTAACAACATTAGGGACAAACCTGGACACAATGTTTGATAATGTTGGTGCACAAATTGCTGCGCAAGATCCTGGAACTGGTACAGGCGGCGGAACTGGCACAGGCACTGGAACTGGTACAGGAACTGGTGGTTAATCAAGGCTCCCACGAAACCATTATAGTGGTATAACCGAAGCCCGCCCCGAAAAGGGCGGGTTTCTTTACGCGGAAGGTTTTTGTTTATGCCGTCGATTATGTTGTCATTGCTATCAGTTCTTGCGCTCGGGATGGGTATTTATGCGTCCATAAGTGATTTTAAAGGGCTGAAAATTCCGAATTATATTTCAATTATAATAGCGATATTGTTTTTACTTGGGTTTTCTATTGATTATTTACTTGGCGGGCAAGTAATCACCGTTTTGTATAAACATGTTTTTGCGGCCACAATTGTATTCATCATTACATTGGGAATGTTTGCTGGCGGCATTATTGGTGCGGGGGATTCAAAGTTATTGTCTGCGTTTGCGCTATGGACCGGCCTTACGGGATTGATGTCACTTATATTTTGGATGGCATGTGCCGGTGGCCTGCTCGGACTCGCGGCATTGTATATTAGAAACAAAAAACCAGTAAAGCATCCAGAAGATGGTAGCTGGATTGCCAAGCTTCAGGAAGGGGAAAGTGCAGTTCCTTATGGAATTGCCATTACGTCCGGTGCATTTATCGCGTTCATTCAAGTGGGTTACTATCGCGCGTTTTTCAACATATTTACATGATTATTTATGTGAAACTGTTTGAAACGAAGTATTAACGATTATCGGGCTTAATAAAAAGAAAAACATTTAAATAAGGGTATCACCAATGAATAAGAAAACACTGATCATACTTGGCGTTGGTCTTCTGGTCTCAATAGGACTTTCTGTATTCATGATGCAGAGTTTGTCAAAAAAACCTGCACCGCAGGTTGTTGAAAAGGTCGTGCCCAAAAAGGTTGTTCTGGCGGCAGCGGGTGATATCAATGCAGGCGATCGTATTTCGAATGAAAATACAAAATGGATTGAAATTCCGGAAACGGATGTAGAACCAAGTATGATTGTTCGTTCTGGTAATGAAACGGTATACGACATCACAAAAAATGCAAAACTGTCGACAAAGATATTGGCGGACCAGCCGGTTTTAAGAAGTGCATTTTTAACGAATGCAGACATTATGTCGGCCAGTCTGGATGATGGAAAACGCGCGGTGGCGATCGAGGTGTCGGCATCATCGCTTGCGGGCGGGTTTATTACGCCTGGCGACCATGTTGATGTGATTGTAACATTTGCGGTGCGCACACGCACTGGTGACGATGAACGTATATCTCACATGGTAAACCGTTTTGCCAGTCAGGTCGTGTTAAGGCATGTAAAGGTTCTGGCGATTGACCAAAACCCGGAGCGACCGGAAAAAGGGGCGCGTGTTGGCCGCACGGCGACGCTGGAAGTTGATGATCTGGGTGCGCGTAAACTGATGCTCGCGAGTAATATGGGCGGGCTGAGTTTGGTGCTTCGCGCATTAGGCGACGAAAGCGTTGAAACGCAAGAGCATCTGGTAACGGATGTAACGGTCGGAAAAATCTATCGTGAGATTGCAAGGACGCAATCTGAAACTGGTAATTCGGGCAATTATGTGCGAGTATTAACGTCAGGTGGCGTTCAAAATGTCCTTCTTCGTTCGCAAGCTGGATATGTGCCGCCAGCGGCCTACCAACAAGATTATCCTAACAATTAAATCAAAGCGCAGAAACATGCGGCAGTATAAGCAATTAAAGATGGAATCTGTATCCCGTTTTGTCGGTGAAAAATATGTGCCGCTTTTGGTGCTGTGTGCGTTTATCTTGACCGCTGTGATGGTATCGTTCTCGCCACATATCGCAATGGCGGCCAAGGCCGAAAAAATAATTGGGCAGGCGCAAAGTAATGAAATGGATCCAACACTTGTTCTTACGCTTGGTAAGGGTGATGTTATTGATATTGAAGGTCCGATGAGTGACGTAATGATCGCGGATCCAAGCATTATTGATGTGCAGGCATTGCAGTCTAAACGCCTTTACATTGTCGGAACAAGTTTAGGCGATACGAATATGATCGTATTGGATGCGCATGGTAATGTTCTAAAACGTTTGAATGTGCATGTGCGGGTTGATATCACGACCATTCAGTCAAATTTAAATACATTTTTTCCGGATGAGGATGTTACCGTATCCACAATCAATGACCAGATTGTATTGACCGGCAGTGTATCCAATCCGGATATCGCAAATAGAATTCAAAACTTTGCCGTTCGTTTCGCCGCGGCATCCGGCTCGGCCGACCCGTCCATTGTCAATATGATGAATGTTGAAGGTAAGCAGCAGGTTATGTTGCAGGTGAAAATACTTGAGCTGTCACGTAGTGCACTTCGTGAACTGGGGCTTGAGGCCTCGGCAAATGCGGGTGATTCAACGGGTGGGCATAATCTTGGCCTTGCGCTTGATGTTGCAACGCAGACCGGCTTGACCGCGCAAAATCCGTTTGCGGTGGCCAGTATCATTCGGGACTCCGGTTTAAGCAGTCTTGGCCTGGTACAATTCCTAATAAATGCACTGGAAGATCGTGATCTTGTAAAGACGCTTGCGGAGCCGAATTTAACAGCCATTTCGGGTGAACAGGCCGGGTTCCTTGCCGGTGGTGAATTCCCGATACCGCAGGGACGTAGCGAAAGCGGTGATGTGGTTGTCGAGCTACAGGAATTTGGTGTGTCACTGAATTTCCGTCCGGTTGTATTGACGCATGAACGTATTTCGTTGCAGCTGGAGACCGAAGTGTCATCCATTTCCTACGAAAACGCGGTTGAAATCAGTAACCCGCCGATTACCGTTCCGGGTCGTAGCGTAAGACGCGCGAATACAACGGTTGAGATGGGGTCGGGTAGAACATTGATGATCGCGGGTCTTATTCAATCGGATACTATCCGAAGTATGGCCGGTTTGCCGGGTATCATAGATACGCCGGTGATTGGTGATCTTGTGAAATCACGCAGCTTTTCAACCGGTGAAACCGAACTGGTTATCATGATCACACCTTATATTGTGGAGCCCTATGCGAATGAGGAACATGCGGAGCGCGAGAAGCAGCCGTCACGCGGTGCGCTCGAAATGTCTTTTATAAATAACCTTGGCCGTGTCTATGGTGACCGCGTTCCAAAGGTAACTAACCTTGATAACTTCGGATATGTGATTGATTGATATGAATGAAACATTGATACATACGGCGGTTAAATTTGTTTTTGTTGCAACATTTTCTGTTGTGATCGGGGCGTGTTCATTTGATGTGGAAAGCCGTCTGAACGAAGCGCCGTTGGTTGTGCAGGAAGATAATTACCACAACGTGTATGTGACGGAGAATATATCACAGGCAACAATCGCGGATGAGGCGCGACGGTTTCACCGTTACGGGTATGATGCAATGCGTCTGACCGTTACGTATGATGCGGCATCACGTCACCATTCCGCATTATGGGCATCACAGAAATCATCGGAACTTGCGGCGGCGTTGCGGCAGCAAGGGGTTAACAATCTGGCGTTTGATGTTATGCCGGTTAAGAATTCTGTTATATCGCAAACGATTATTTCCTACGTGGAAATGACGGCGCGCGGGCCAAAGGATTGTATCGGCACGGGCCCGGATGGTGAAATCATGGACGATGATTATCAATTCGGATGTTCTGTGAAAGACCGCATAGCAAAACAGATTTACCGTCCAGCAGATATGGTAAAGTCAAAACCGAATGATAAGGCCGATGCGGCACGTCAATCCGTTATTGTAGATACATACCGTTCGGGCCAGCAAAATGCGCCGTTAGTGGGGGAGCGAGCATCCGGAGAATAATAAGCCAGCATATAATCACGCAAAGTTAAATGTCACAAAACACAAATCAAACGGCCCTTTCTATTCTTCTTCCAAATGCGAATATATTGATTTTCGCAAAGGATAGCGGTTTGGTTGAAACGCATGGCGATATGGAATCCGACTGGCGTTTTGTGCGTGTGAGGCATCGCCGTCACTGGTGGTGATCGAGGCGGATAGCATTGATGATGCCTTCGTTGAAAAGCTGGAAACGCTTGGCGGAATATGTACGGAGGGCACCGCGGCCATTGTTATTGGCCCTACGAATGATATTGAACTGTATCGACGGTTGATTGATATGGGGGTTGATGAATACCTTGTTCGGCCGCTCAATAACGAAGGGTTTCGTGATGCCGTGGCCCGCGTTCTGATTGAACAGTTAGGTATTTCGGATAGTCAGCTTATTACATTCATAGGCGGCAAAGGCGGCGTTGGGACAACAACAATTGCGCAGCATACAACTATCATGCTTGCCGAAAAATTACGTCAGAAAGCCATTATAACCGATTTATGTGGCGGCCGATCTTACCTGACGATGGGGCTTAAGGGTGAGGAGCCTAT
>JAUICS010000037.1 GCA_030427765.1 Alphaproteobacteria bacterium | reverse complement strand
TGCGGAAATTGCACGCTCATTCGTTATTGTGTGCCAGTCATTTGAACTGGAAAAACTTTGGCACAGCCTTGAAAAACTGGATAACAAGGTGCCGGCGGACATTCTTTTAAAAGCACACAAAACCATCCGCAATATGGTGCAACGTGAATGTGCATGGTTCTTAACCCGCCTTGGCAAAGACCTGGATATCGCGCGTGAAATTATGAAATTCAAAGAGGGCATCAAGCATCTTCGTGCCTGCGCGGACAAGGTTGTATCGGGACCACTCAAAACCACACTGGCACGTCTCGAGAAAGAAAACCTTAAAAAGGGTCTTCCTGATAAATTGGCGCACGACATCGCCCTTGTTCCGATACTCGGCGCAGGATGCGACATCATTCGTATTTCACAGGAAAGCGACTCCGAAATCGAGCGTACAGCAACGGCTTATTTTGAACTGGGCGACTGTTTTCATTTGGAATGGCTGCGAGATCAAACCAAGACATTGCCATCGGAGGACAGATGGTCTGACGAAGCGGTAAACGGATTGATTGATCAGCTTTATACATGTCAGGCAGGTTTAACCATTCGTATTCTGAACGATATGAAACATACCAAAAAGAATGTGGGTATCGTAAAGGCATGGATCAAGGAACATGGTCATCAGGCCAAACAAATCCAGAATCTAATGACAGATATTCGCCGCGCACCCGGCGTAGATTTCCCGATGATTATATTGGCGGAGCAGCGTTTACGCGCCCTTTACGGCGGATAAGGCATTATCATCTAGCCATGCGGCATCAAGGGCCTCTTTCGCCGCGATCCTGCCGTCATAAATGGCTTTCCCGACGATAACGCCGTGAATACCGTCATTTTCATGGACTTTTAATTTTTTGATATCCTCAACAGAACCAACCCCGCCCGACGCAATAACCGGAACTGATACCGACTGTGCCAGTTTTAATGTATTCTCGACATTAACGCCATCGCCAGTACCATCACGATCAATGTCGGTATAAATAATTGTATCAATACCAAAACCTTCAACCTTTTTGGCAAATTCTAAAGCATTAAGACCGGTTGATTCCGTCCATCCCTGAACCGCAATATCCATACCACGTGCATCAATACCAACAGCGATCTGATCCGGAAACTCTCGACAGGCTTCCTCAACAATTTCAGGAGATTTCACAGCAATCGTGCCCAGAATAATACGGCGAACACCAAGATCAACCCACGCCTCGATATGTTCCAGCGTACGAATACCACCACCAAGCTGCACCGGAATGTCAACAGTATCAATAATGGATTTCACCGCCTCGGCATTTTGCTGCGTCCCGCCAACGGCACCATCAAGGTCCACCAAATGTAGACACTGAAACCCGTCATCTTCAAAACGTTTGGCCTGTGCTGCCGGATCATTCCCGTAAACGGTTTCCTGATCCATATCACCTTTAAAAAGACGGACAATATTCCCGCCTTTCATATCAATCGCAGGATATACTATCATCTTATTCCCCTCATTTAGACGCGACGTTGAAGAACATATAGGGCCAATTCACGCAGAAGGTCCGCGCGGTGCTCGAAAATGGCAAGATGGCGTATGGCCTGATGAATAAGCATCTCGGCCCGCATTTTGGCCTGTTCCTTACCCATTGTAGACACGAATGTTGATTTTCCGGCCTTTTCGTCCTGATTCGCCGGTTTTCCGGTTGTAGACGGGTCGGCCTCAACATCCAGAATATCGTCTGTCACCTGAAACGCGAGACCGAGGTCATATGCGTAATTACATAAAGCTTTATGCTGCTGCTCCCCAGCTTTTCCAAGTATGGCACCGGCCTCACACGCAAACGCAATCAAACGACCGGTTTTCATGCGCTGAAGGCGACTAACCGTTCCCAAATCAAATTCTTCTTCTTCACCGATAAGGTCCAGCATCTGGCCACCAACCATTCCATGACCACCCGCTGCCTTTGCTAGTTCATTGATCAATTTAATACGAACACGTGGGTCTTCATGTGTATCCGGATCGCTCAACACCTCAAACGATAACGTCAAAAGCGCATCACCAGCGAGAATCGCCGTGGCCTCATCATACTCACGATGCACCGTTGGGACACCGCGCCGCATACTGGAATTATCCATCGCGGGAAGGTCATCATGTATTAGGGAATAACAATGCGCAAATTCAATGGCCGCCGCCACGCGTTTTGCGCTTTTACGGTCTACGTTAAACAAACTCGCTGCCTGCAGACACAAAAACGGTCGCAAACGCTTACCGCCACTAAGTGTGCCGTGACGCATAGCGTCATACAAACGCGCTTCCGCCAAATCCGTTTCGGGCAATAATTTTGAAATCGTGCGGTTGGTGGCCTCCGCACAATCCTCCATGGCATCTTGAAGTTTATCCGAGGTTTCACGTGGTGAAGGTGCCATTTATTTATCTCCAGAGTGTCGTGTTATGCATTATCATCCATTGGCTTTGCAGATATTTCCCCGTTCTCGCCAACATGGATAAGTTCGATTTTACTTTGCGCTTCTTTCAGCTTCTTCTCGCAATGCCGTTTTAAGTTCACTCCGCGCTCATAATACGCAATGGAATGTTCCAGCATTGCCTTTCCACTTTCAAGCTGCCCTACAATGGTTTCAAGCTCGGCCATGGCCTCCTCAAAACTCAGATCACCGATTGGCTTATCACTAATGCCTGCTTCACTGCTATTCGGGCTTGCTTGATTCACGTTTTACGCTGCAACTCATTTGAATTATTTAAGACGTTAGTCTATTCCAGATAGATGGTTTCAGCAAGACAGAAACACCTGTTATTCATCGGAAAACAGGACATTCAAATGTTCTAATGTGCCATCTTCCAATCCTTGCAAATCATATCCGCCTTCGAGAACCGAAACGATTTGTCCGGACGCGCTGTTGTCCGCCACGTCGACGAGTTGCCGTGTAATCCAGCCGAAATCCTCACCCATCAAATTGACAGATGCCAACGGGTCACGTTCATGTGCGTCAAAACCGGCGGATATCATGACAAAATCGGGATCATATGATCGAAGCGCCGGAATAATCTCCGCCTCGTAAATACGCCTCACATCATCACCGTCCGCATTATGGCTAATTATGCAATTCAGGACATGCCCGTCCTTATTCGTATTTGGTCCGCCGGTACCGGGAAACAACGGGTATTCATGGCTGGATACATAAAAAAGATAATCAACCTGCCGCGAAAATGTATCCGTGCCGTTACCGTGATGCACGTCAAAATCAATTATGGCAATCCGCTTCTTTCCGTACACATGATGGGCATGCGCCGCCCCGATCGCGATGTTGTTGAAAAAGCAAAATCCCATAGCCTTATGCGGTTCGGCATGATGCCCCGGTGGCCGAACCATACAAAACGCCCGCTTAGTATCACCGCCGAAAATGTCATCCACCGCCTGACATACACTTCCAGCGGCGTAATGCGCGGCATCCCAAGTCCCTGGCGACATAATCGTATCCCCGTCAATACCAACCAATCCATCTTCTGGCCGGTTACGTGCCAGAAATTCATAATACTCCGCATCATGGACACGGCATATCTGATCCTTGGTTGCACGTTTTGCCGCGGTATAGAATGTCCGTAATTTACTATGGTCATTGATCACACCTTCTAAATGTGAAATTCTATGCGCGCGTTCCGGATGGCCGGCCCCTGTGTCGTGATCCAAAGACGCCGTATGTGCGTATATCCTGTAAGACATAACAACAGTGTAATGATTTAAAATATAATGGAAACGACTTTTTCAGTACCTGACAACCACCGCGTATACGCCATCGGGGACATCCACGGCGAATTTGAATTACTGGATGATTTGCATGAAACAATCGCCATTGATCTGGCAAAATCACCCGCGGATACCGTCAGCATCGTATATATGGGCGATTATATTGATCGTGGACCGCAAAGCCGCGAGGTCATTGACAACCTTATCCTACGCAAAGGGAATCAGGACGGTGTAAACCGCATCTTTCTGAAGGGAAACCATGAACAGGCGTTTCAGGAATTTATCGGCGGGTCATACGGCGCTATGGCATGGTTGGAATGGGGTGGATTACAGACCTTAAAAAGCTACGGCATAAACACAGACAATATTACATTATCTGTGTCGGAAATTGAAAATCTGCAAAATTTGATAAAACAGAAATGTCCGGCCAGTCATGTCAGTTTTCTGAATACATTACAGTTTCACCATATCATTGGTGATTACATGTTCGTTCATGCCGGTATTGATCCTGAAAAACCGCTGGACGGCCAGTCAGAACAGACAATGATATCCATCCGCGAGCCGTTTACATCCTATGATGGCACGCTCGACAAATGCGTTGTGTATGGACATACCATCTACGACGAACCCAAAATCGCACCCAGCCGCATTGGCATTGACACTGGTGCATACAGAAACGGTACACTAACGGCATTGGTTTTGGAAGGACGTGAGCGGCGTTTCTTATACGCCAGGAATTAATTTTTTACGGCATCCATTTTTGTTTCCACGCCTGAAACATAAGAACATTCCACATTCGTGATGATGCCGCACCGGCACGTGCATTTGCCTTTTCATCAACACAGCAATCCCACTCCTTACGAACCAAATCCGGATTTAATATCCCATCGGCCCTTAATCGGTCGTGTGATATCAGATCGTTCGCCCATGAATTAAGCGGCCCCTGAAGCCATTTCCGCACAGGGACAGAAAAACCCTGTTTTGGGCGATCAAATATATCGGACGGCAAGTAGCGTTCCAGCAATTTACGGCTTAACCATTTTCCTTTTCCGCCGCGAACCTTCATACTATGCGGCAATGACCATAAATACGAAAACAAATTCACATCCAGAAACGGTGCCCGCGCCTCAAGCGCATAGGCCATGGATGCACGATCAACCTTCACCAGAATATCATTTGGCAGATAGGATAACGCATCGCCATACATCATACGTTCGGCAAAAGATAACGATTTAATGTTCATGCGTTCACTATATAGCGGCATTTGCGGTTCTTGCCCGCCGAGCACCAAATCATCCGTGCGTTTCCAGTGGCTAAGCAGATGCCTATAAACATCTTCCGCCGATTTCTGGCCTAATATACCGGTTACCTTCTCCGCACGTTCCGCAATCTGCGGCGAAACTTTATTAAACACACCCCAGAACCCATACGGCATAGATTCTAGCAGGCATGCCATACCGGCACGTAAAGGACGGGGTATATATTTAATTTTAGACCATAATGACGGGACGGAATAATGGCGTTGATACCCGCCCAGAACCTCATCCCCACCATCACCGGACAGAACAACCGTCACATGTTTACGGGCGTACGCGGAAATAATCGCCGTTGGTAATTGGGATTGATCGGCAAACGGCTCATCGTACATATCCGGCAAGTTTGGAATTAGGTCGAGCGCGTCTTCCGGTTGCAAATACGTTTCATGATGCTCGGTCCCCAAAAACTCCGCCACGCGCCGTGCATGGCGTGCCTCATCAAATTCTGATTCTGAGAACCCAACGGAAAACGTTTTAACCGGTGAGTCCGATATCTGCTGCATCAACGCGACAACAAGCGTTGAATCAAGGCCGCCGGATAAAAACGCACCAAGCGGCACATCAGAAATCATACGGCGGGATACCGCCGCCTTTAATTCACGCTCAAACCCGTTCAAGGCATCTTCATCCGATATATTCTGGCGTTTCGAAACCGCGTCCTCAATACACTGCTTATGCGACCAGTACGGTTCAATCATCGATGATAAATCATCACCCGTTTTCGTCTGCTGTGTATTCACCCTAACCACGGCACCGGGCGGAACGGTTATGCAGTTTTCAAAGATGCAAAATGGCGCAGGGACATATGAATACCGCATGTACAAGGCACATACATTACGGTCAATCGATGGTTTAAAATCACCGCATGTATGAAATGATTTAAGTTCCGAGGAAAAGAGCAAGTTATCACCGGCCCATCCGACATAAAGCGGTTTTTTTCCAAGCCGATCGCGTATCAAATACAATCGTCTTTCCTGCCTGTCCCACAGGGCGATGGCAAACATCCCGTTTATTTTCTGCAACGTCAGATTTACACCCCAGTGATCAAATCCGGCCAGCAAGACCTCGGTATCCGAACGGCCGCGAAAGGATATATCTTTTTGTTCCAAATCCTTACGCAATTCGAGGAAATTATAAATCTCGCCATTATACGCAATGACATACCGAGCGGATGCCGATTCCATCGGTTGCCGCCCCTCCGGCGATAAATCGATAATGGAAAGACGGCGGTGTCCGAATGCCACGGGCGAATGATCATCCCCCCATAACGCATGATCATCCGGACCGCGATGTGTAATCGCATGCGTCATGTCTTCAACAATCTTCATACGTGATTGTTTGGCCTTGCTATCGCCCCCGAATGATATGATACCGGTAATTCCGCACATGATTGAAAATATCTTTTACAGTCTTAATTTTCTTACAACAGGATAAAGGTTTAAGGTGAATTGACAAGAATTAGAAACGGTCTAAGTGTATATTCAGTTAGGCAACATAAACTCAGGAGATTTTTATGGCACAGCAAGCATACATGTCGGGAGAGGAAAACACAGACATCGTGAATGCATTAAAAAAGGTTCTTGCAGATACATTTGTTCTGTATTTCAAAACACATTCATTCCATTGGAATGTTGAAGGTATGAGCTTCAAAGCATTGCATGAATTATTCGAACTGCAATACACAGAATTATGGCAGGCAACAGACGAAATTGCCGAGCGTATTCGCGCTCTCGGAAGTTACGCTGCAGCAAATTATCAGGAATTGTTGAAAGACGCGTCTTTGGCTGAGGCCGGTCAGGTTCCGGACGCAAAAGACATGCTGGAACAGCTTGCCAGTGATAACCGTGAAATTGTCAGCGTTCTATATAATGCCTTACGTGCCGCGGAAAAAGGTGGCGACGAAGCCACAGTGGATATGCTTATCGCCCGCACACAAGTGCATGAAAAGGCTGCATGGATGCTCGAAAGCATGGGCAAATAAACCGGCATATATTTCCAAGAAATATTGACCATTATGGTTAATGATAATTGATTTTTGGTGTGTTTTCTGTCACTACTTTCTGATCAACCACAGCTGATGCGTTATGAAAAACATAAAACCTCTTATCATTGACGACAACGATGCCGTTTTGGAAGGCACAAATACGGATGGTTTAAATCTGCTTGATCGCATTAACGATATTCGCGATATCCGTGCATTCGATAATAAAACACTGACCCAATTGGCCGGTGAGCTGCGTCAGGAAACGATTGAGGCCGTATCAAAAACTGGCGGCCATCTGGGCGCGGGGCTTGGCGTCGTTGAACTGACCGTTGCCATTCATGCCGTTTTCAATACACCTGTCGACCGGTTAATCTGGGATGTGGGGCACCAATGCTACCCCCATAAAATATTGACTGGCCGCCGTGACCGCATTGATACGTTACGCCAGGGTGGCGGTTTAAGCGGATTTACAAAACGGTCTGAATCAGAATTTGACCCATTTGGCGCGGCACACGCATCCACCGCCATTTCCGCAGGATTGGGAATGGCCGTTGCCCGTGATTTAAGCGGCAATAACAATAATGTTATATGCGTTGTCGGTGATGGCGCGATGTCCGCCGGAATGGCGTATGAGGCCATGAACAACGCTGGCGCACAGAAATCGCGGCTTGTAGTCATTCTAAACGACAACGAAATGTCGATTGCACCGCCCGTCGGTGCCCTAAGCCGTTATCTGACCGACCTTATCAGCTCACGTCCGTATATTGGCGTGCGTGACGCGGCAAAACATATTTCAAAACTGCTGCCACCACCGTTTCGTAAGGCCGCGCAAAAAGCGGAGGAAGCGGCACGGTCCGCCCTTGGAAACGGCACATTATTTGAATCCTTGGGGTTTTACTACATCGGGCCTGTTGATGGTCACAATATGGACCACCTGCTACCGATACTGCGCAATGTTAGAGATTCAGATTTCAACGGCCCTGTTCTTATCCACGCCATTACACAAAAGGGCAAGGGTTACACACCCGCCGAAACATCACAGGATAAAATGCATGGCGTAGCAAAATTTGATGTGGTGAGTGGAAAGCAACATAAACCGACACCGGCAGCACCCAGCTATACCAAAGTGTTTGCAGACAGCCTGATTAAAGAGGCACAAAAAGATGACAAAATCATCGGCATAACAGCGGCCATGCCATCCGGCACAGGGATTGATTTGTTCTCCCATGAATTTCCGGAACGGACTTTTGATGTGGGCATTGCCGAACAACACGCGGTGACCTTTGCCGCCGGAATGGCAACCGAGGGGTATAAGCCGTTTACGGCGATTTACTCAACATTCCTCCAACGCGGATATGATCAGGTCGTGCACGATGTCGCTTTACAAAATCTGCCTGTACGTTTCGCCATCGACCGTGCCGGTCTGGTTGGCGCGGATGGCCAGACACATGCAGGGGCGTTTGACACGGCCTATCTTGGGTGCATTCCCAACATGGTTTTAATGGCCGCATCGAATGAAGCCGAATTGGTTCATATGGTATCAACCGCCGCCGCGTATGATAATGGTCCAATCGCATTCCGCTTCCCGCGCGGTGAAGGATTCG
>JAUICS010000408.1 GCA_030427765.1 Alphaproteobacteria bacterium | reverse complement strand
TTGTTGAAAAGATAAAATTTGGTCAAGCTATTGATATGTATGATCTTGTGACGTTGCAAGTGAACGCTGAATATCCGTTCTTTTCAAAAATGCATGGCGATTTTAGCCGCATTAAGATGCCGGACCGAACATTACCGATTGAAAAACGAACGCCCGTTACTAACGTCTCAAGATTTGATGCGGCGATCCCGCATTTTTATAATTTGGTTAAGGCCCTTGAACGTGAATTCGGAATTATAAAATTCCGTGACGTCAATGCGGTTCGCAGGGATGTTCCGGAATATGATCAACGGGCCGCGGATATTGCCAAACGCGATGCATTAACCCGCAGGCTGGAATTTTAATGGAACGGGCATCGTTGTTGTGGTGTATGTTCACCACTTGCGTATATGCCTAAAGCCTTTCTGACAATATCGTGATCATGGTCGGTTGACGGTTTATCAATTTCTGTGAATTTCAGTCTGCACCCTTCGGATGGAAGAATGGTTGTTTTGTTGACTGGCGTTGGTGGAGGACCATCGAGTGTCATGTCGAAATGTTTTAGAATTTCTGTAACGACAAGCATTCCACGCTGGAAAAACATTGGTCGCCCGGGGCAGGTGTGATCACCGTGCAGGAATGACATCTGTGATGTTTTAGGTCGCAATGACCTTGCGTCACTTGCCTGCCGTGATGGATTAAATTCATCCGGATTTTCAAACCATCGTTTGTCTTTATGAACATTCAATATCGGGATGGCTACTGCTTCGCCTATACGTATGTGATAGTCGTCCCCAATCACTGCATTTTCTGTTGCAACACGCGGAATGGATGTTTGTAGAGACGGATGTAAACGCAGCACTTCTATCATGAAATGCTTTTGTTTTATGAGCGCACTTGTGTTTGATGAATTCGGACGTTCGTTATCAAGCAGATTATTAATTTCGTCACGTAGTTCGGATTGATATTCCGGTCGCTGCGCAAGTTCCGCGATAATCCAGGTCAGGCTGGATGCCGTTGTTTCATATCCTGCCCCCATGATTTGCCAGATTTCTTCGAATGCCTGTAATTTACATTCCAGCCGTTCATCAGCGGATTCTGCATCATAGAAACCGCTGCTTTTTAAAATGGCACTGATGATATGATTTTCCTGATATTTGCGCTGATGCCCTTCTGTCATATTTTCAAGAAAGTCATACATAAATAAAATTGCGTTCTGTGCCTTTGATGAAATGAACGCACGTTTTCCAGTGTATAATGTCAACGGATTCAATAACATGCTGAACAGATACGCGTTCAAATTATCGACATGCTCTTTTAACTCGTCCTTGCAGTCCGATACATCATAACCAAATGTGTATTTGAACATTGTTAGTATGGAGAATTCTTTCAGGTCTTCATACAGATCGTCTGTATGTCCCTGTACTCGCCATTTTTCAGTTAATGCATGTACGTCATCCAGAATGTCTGCATCGGACTTGATAATGGTTTTTCTGGAAAAATAGGGGCGCACGGTTTCGCGCTGTGTCTTCCATTCATCATATCGGCTGGTGCCGATGCCTGCCTTTCCAAAAAGGGATAATAATGTTTTGTATTGTTTAGGTCGTTGAAATATGTGCGGACGGTTAAACACGGACGGAAGCCAATGGGCATTTAGTATCAAATGTGCCTTTGCAAAACCTAAATCAATAACAATACTGTCCGGATATTTGTCTTTTTCAACGATCTGGTCGATGGCGTGATTTAAACCCTTTCCGCGCGCCAATGCACAAAAAAGCTTCGTAAGGCGAACAGGTGTTTTCCAATTGACAACAA
>JAUICS010000036.1 GCA_030427765.1 Alphaproteobacteria bacterium | reverse complement strand
TTTTAGACGCCATTGTCCTCGTTGTTATCCTGATCTCCGCCCTTATTTCGTTCTTTCGCGGCTTTATTCGGGAAACATTGACAATCGTTGGCGTCATCGGCGGATTGGCTGCCGCGTATTTCGGCGGTCCGCATCTGGCCCCCGTGTTCCGTGACTGGCTTGGCGTTACACCCACATCCACAGACAAATTATTCGGGTTTGTTCCCTACAGCCTAATTGCCGATGGATTGGGATACGGTGTTATCTTCCTTGGCATCGTCATTGCCCTGTCAGCGATCAGTTACTTTATTTCCAGCGCCCTTAACAACTCCATGCTTGGTATCATTGACCGTTCCCTCGGTATTGCGTTCGGGGTCGTGCGCGGCCTGATTATCCTGTCGCTGGCCTACATGCCCATCCACATTTTTGTTGATGAAGGGACGAAGACAAAATATTTCGGCGACTCCAGCATGATTTTCTATGTCGAATGGGGGAGTGATACAATCGCAAGCTACATTCCGGATTTCAAGCAAAAGCCGGACAAAATGTTTGATGAAGACATGACCCGTAAGACACTTGAGAATTCAGACGTTTTAAAGCCCCTTGAAAAAATCAAGGACATGGATATTGAACTGCCTATTTCCGTGGATGATATTCAAAAAACATTGTCAGATGTAACCGGTTCCGGTTCAAAGGCGGAGCCGGGTTACAGCAACGATCAACGCGATGAAATGGATCAATTGATTGAGCAGCAGGCCCCGAATGAGTAATTTTTTACAAGAGTTTGAAGACGAACGTAAAACGTCAGGCCGGAAAAAATTAGGTGAAAAATGCGGTGTCTTTGGCGTTTACGGACATCCCGAAGCGTCAACGATGGTTGCCCTTGGCCTACATGCCCTGCAACATCGCGGACAGGAAGCATCCGGAATTGTATCCTACGACGGCGATAATTTTTACTCAAAACGCGCACTTGGCCTTGTGGACCAGACGTTTAACCAAAAGGACGTTATTGATCGTTTAAAAGGGTATCTGGCCGTCGGCCATAACCGCTACGCCACAACCGGTGAAACGCTTTACCGGAATATTCAGCCTTTATACGCAGACCTTGCGTTAGGCGGGTTTGCCCTTGGCCAAAACGGTAACCTGACCAATGCCCGCACTATTCGCCAGGAACTGGTTGAACACGGTGCATTGTTCCAGTCCACAACCGATACAGAAGTCTTCATTCATTTGGTTGCCGCATCACGTAAGCCAACAATACATGAACGCCTTGCCGAAGCCATGCAGCAGGCCGAGGGCGGATATTCGATCGTTGCCTGCGCCGAGGATACGTTGATTGGCGCGCGTGATAAACACGGCATACGCCCACTTGCCTTGGGCAAACTAAACGATTCGTGGTTCCTGGCATCCGAAACATGTGCCTTTGATATTATCAGTGCGGAATTCGTGCGGGAAATTGAGCCCGGTGAAATGGTTGTTATCAATAAAAACGGAATAAAGAGTTACTTCCCTCACAAAGGCAACCCAAAACGTTTCTGCATATTCGAATATATTTACTTCGCACGGCCGGACAGCTTCATGGAAAACCGTTCCGTTTATGAAATGCGTAAAGCAATCGGGGCGGAGCTTGCCAAAGAATCACCGGTTGAAAATGCCGATCTTGTTGTTCCGGTGCCGGATAGCGGCATTCCATCAGCAATTGGATATGCCGAAGCGGCAAAACTTCCGTTTGAACTCGGTATCATCCGAAACCATTACGTTGGCCGGACATTTATTGAACCGACGGACCAGATTCGTCACCTTGGCGTAAAACTGAAACACAATGCCAACCGTGCCTATCTGGAAGATAAAATTGTTATCCTTGTCGATGATTCTATTGTGCGCGGGACAACATCACGCAAAATCGTTGATATGGTACGTCAGGCCGGGGCAAAGGAAGTACATGTTCGTATTTCATCGCCGCCTACGAAACACAGCTGTTTTTATGGCATTGATACGCCATCATCCGAAGAATTGTTGGCCAACAGCCACGATGTCGATGAAATTTGTAAAATTATTCATGCTGACTCACTCGCCTACGTTACAACGGACGGGCTTTACAAAGCATTAGGGGAAGTCAAACGTAACGGAGAAGACCGGAAATTCTGTGATGCCTGTTTTACAGGGGATTATCCGGTTAGATTGACGGATTTACTAGACCAGAAAATGTCAAAACGCGTTACCGAACTCGGCTAAAACGTTTTTATTTCCTTACACTATCAACGGCAAAGTCATATGCCTTATCAAGCGGCATCGGTTTACCAAGGTGGTATCCCTGCCCATCCTCACAGCCCAAGGCCTGAAGAATCATAATTTCTTCCTCGCGCTCAATTCCTTCCGCCACCAGACCAAGCTGGAATGTCTGCGCAAGACCGATAATCGCACGGATAATATCCAACCCTTTTGCGCTGCTATTCATTTCCGTAACGAACACACGGTCAATTTTCAGCGTATCGATTGAGAATTTATGCAGATAATTCAATGACGAGTACCCTGTACCAAAGTCATCAAGGGCGATTTTAAACCCAAGTGATTTCAGCGAACTTAGCATGCTTTCGGCCACACTATGTTCACCCACAAACGCACTTTCGGTAATTTCCAGACGAACCTGCTGCGGATTTGTGCAGTTATTGGCCATCAAATTGGTTATTTTTTCAACCGTATCATTCGATTGGAAGTTAAAACCGGAAAGGTTCACCGCCACATATATATCACCGTCCGGATCACCCACGCGGCGATTAATTTCGGCAGAGGCACCAATCGCATATTCAAGCATCAACATATCAATAGATTGAATAAAGCCCATACGTTCCGCTACCGGAATGAACTGGTCCGGGAAAATCATTCCTTTTTCCGGGTGTTCCCAACGTACCAAGGCTTCAAACCCTTTAATAACACGGTCATTCAAATTGATGATGGGCTGCAAAAACGGCTTGAAATATTTTTCATCCAAAGCAATCCGCAAATCCTGCTCAAGCTTCAATTCCTGCAATGTTTCTTCTTTTGACCGCAATACGGATGCCATCGACGATGCCAATTGGCCGGCGGTGTTATCATCCTTCACGATTGCCGGTTCGGTCACGATATCCTTGCTCCAAAACTCACTATTCGAAATGCGGGCACGTCTGTAACGATCTACCAGCATGGACAAAAGAAGCCCAACAAGCGGATCAAGCCCAGTAATACGTTCATACAGTATTTCCGGTGGAATCTTTAACATATGCGTTTCTTCAAGTGCAACGGCAGACGCGGTACGTGTTCCGGCCTCAATCAACGCCATTTCACCAAATATTTCACCTTTGCCAAGAACGGTTAGCGGTTCCTTGGAACGCGTTGTGCCTTCGTCCTGAATCTGGACACGGCCTTTTTCAATCAGGTAGGCAAAATCACGCGTATCACCACGTTCAAAAACACATGTCCCCTCGGGAACAGTCTGAAACTCGATTGATGTATTGGCAGACGGGGGTTGAACGATATCATCTTCTGCCGGTTTAAGATTTTCCAATTTGCCCACACTCTAGTTAATCATTCTCAATATATACACTTAAAGTATATACATGAATGATTCGTTAATGTTACTTATTTTTCAACAGATTATCTAGGCAACTTACATTAGCGCCACAAAAAATCTCACCATCGTCACCCCCTTAGTATCCATGCGGAGGGTTAAGCATAGCAGGATTTACACGAGGGATATCCAGGGAAATGTTATGCGGCGTTTTTCTTATTCTGGGCGGCAATGGCGCGCCAGCCGATATCCTTACGGCAGAAACCATCCGGCCAATCAATGTTGGAAATCACGGAATAGGCATTGTCCTGCGCCTCAGCAAAGGATGAACCCGTCGCGGTAACACCAAGGGTACGTCCGCCGGTATTCACGACATTGCCGTTGTCATCACGCTTTGTCCCTGCATGGAACACAACCGTATTTTCAGATGCACCGGCCTGATCAAGACCGTTAATGACCGTATTTTTTGCGTAACTTTCTGGATATCCGTTTGCCGCCATCACCACACAAAGGGCGACATCGTCGATCCATTTCATTTCGTCTTTTGCATCGGCCAGCGTTCCGGTTGCACATGCATAAAGAACCTTAACAAGGTCACCGGTAAAACGCATCATTAACGGCTGACACTCCGGATCACCGAAGCGGATATTATATTCCAGCAATTTTGGCTCACCCGCCACCAGAATAATTCCGGCGTAAAGAACGCCTTGGAATGGACACCCCTTGTCCTTCATCGCATTGACAGTCGGCGTGATAATCGTATCCATAATTTTCGCCTCTAACTCCGGCGTCATCATATGCGCGGGTGAATATGCACCCATACCGCCCGTGTTAGGCCCTTTATCACCATCAAAGGCACGTTTGTGGTCCTGTGCGGTTGTTAATGGTACAACAGACGCTCCATCGGTCAGGGCAAAAAAACTCAATTCCTCACCGGGTAAAAATTCCTCGATAATCACGCGGCTTCCGGCCTGACCAAATTTGTTTCCAGAGAGCATGTCTGATACAGCCGCACGGGCTTCGTCCATCGTGTTCGGTATAATCACGCCCTTACCGGCAGCAAGGCCATCTGCCTTAATCACCACGCCGGTTTCGGAACGGTCCTGCCCAAAACCATCCAAAAATTCATAGGCCCCTTCAACTTCGGTAAATGTTTTGTAAATTGCCGTTGGAATATCATAGGCAGCGCAAAGGTCTTTCATAAACGCCTTTGAGCCCTCAAGCTGCGCCGCTTTTTCATTTGGTCCAAAACACGGAATATCAAGCTCATCAATCCTGTCGGCCAGTCCGGCCACCAACGGAGCTTCCGGTCCGACGACAACAAAATCAGGTTTAATCTGTGTGATTAGCCCGAGGATACCGTCAATATCCTCCGCCCCAACATTATGCGCAGTGGCCAACGATTCAATGCCCGCACTCGACGGTGTACAATGCAATTCATCGCAAAGCGGTGATTGTTTAATTTTCCATGCAAGGGCATGCTCCCTGCCGCCATTTCCAATAAGTAATATCTTCATAATGACTTCCTTTTAACGCTTGAAACGCACCTTGTCGAGCGATTAAACAATATTTTTCATTCTAAATAAGAAATAACAGGTAATAGAGAAAAAGAGTGACAAAACGTAGACGGGAATGAGAGTTGGCAGATAAATAGGTATTATCATAGGAAAATATATCAGCCACCAAATAAAAGGATTATTTTCAATTTTTCTAGGGGCACCTCTTAACAAATGCACATATTCTTCCAAAGCAAACACCAATAGGAAACTAGCACAAAGCAACAGACCACTTATTAAGGTTCCCAAGAATAAATTTGTAATGAGAAAACAGACAAAAACATACAGCACCACCTGAAAGAAAATAAAGATTGCTAACTTAGGCAAGAATTTAATCGTTTTTAGCTTCTCTCTCATTCCAAATAAGTAACATAAAACAGTTAATCTGGTCGAGAAGATACTTCAACTGTGCTTACTCGTCCTCAAGGGAGAGGAGAGTAACGTTTCCGCCCGCGGCGGCAATATTGTCGGTGATAACCTTTTCACAGGCAAATCGGTGAAGATAATGCGGGCCGCCTGCCTTTGGCCCCGTACCGGATAAACCGTTCCCGCCAAATGGCTGCGTCCCCACAACCGACCCGACAATCGTCCGGTTGATGTAGCAGTTACCCGATGCCGAACGGCATGCAAGATCATAGGCACGGCCCTGAATACGGCTATGCACTCCGAAGGTAAGGCCGTAGCCCGTATCATTAATCTGGCCGATAATTTTTTCCAAATCCTTTGGCTTATACCTTATGACATGCAGTATCGGGCCGAAGACCTCGCCATCCAGTTTACCAATATCATCAATTTCATACGCCGCGGGCGGCACAAAATACCCTTGTTTTTTCAAATCATCTGACAACGGCAATGTATAAATTTCCGTGCCGATAGATTTTAGCTTGGCAATATGATCGGACAGCATTTGTTGCTGCTTCACCGAAATGACCGGCCCGATATCGTTTTTCAGGTCGATTGTATTGCCGACCGTTAATTGCTCCATCGCACCTTTCAGAAGTTCAATAACGCGGTCGGCAGTATCATTCTGGATGTATAAAATACGGCACGCCGAGCAGCGTTGCCCCGCCGATTGAAATGCACTCGCGATCACATCATCGACAAGTTGTTCCGGCAAGGCAGATGCATCGGCGATAATTGCGTTTTGTCCGCCCGTTTCAGCAATGAGTGGCGTAATCGCGCCGTCCTTTGCAGCCAGCGTTTTATTAATTGCCCTGGCCGTTGCGGTCGATCCGGTAAAGGCCACACCGGCAACATCCGGATGGTTTATAATCTGCTGCCCCACCGCGCCTTCACCAAGGACAAGGGCAATTGCATCATCCGGCACACCGGCCTTTAGCATTAATTCCACCGCCTTCGCCGCCACAACGGATGTATCCTCCGCCGGTTTTGCAACAACGGTGTTTCCGGCCATCAGGGCGGCCACAACCTGCCCCGTGAAAATGGCCAGCGGGAAATTCCACGGCGAAACACAAACAAATACGCCGCGACCGTTTAGGGTGAAGACATTGCTTTCCCCCGTTGGTCCCGGCATTTTTATACCCGCCTCATGAAAATCAACCTCGCCATTCGCGGCGTAGTACCGGCAAAAATCAATGGCTTCACGCAGTTCACCTACAGCATCGGCAAGTGTTTTTCCGGCCTCCCGCATACATAGGCCCATTAGGGTATCGGCATTGTATTCGTAATAATCGGCAATGGCGTTCAGGATACGGGCGCGTTCCTTCGCCGGTGTACGGGACCAGGATTCATATCCACGTTTCACCGATTTAAATGCATCTTCAACATCTTTCTCAGTCGCGTATCGAACCGTGCCAAGCACATCATCAATGTTGGCAGGGTTCACACTGTCATGTGTTTTACCGGATGTACGGCTGCTGCCGTCCACCAATGACGTGACCGAAAATGAACCGGCGTTATAGGCGTAGGTTTGGATATTCCGCAAAATCGTATCAACGGTTTCATCATCGTAAAGCGGAACCCCCTTCGAATTTTCACGGTGCGGCCGGTAGATATCAAGCGGCAACGGAATTTTCAGGTGACGTTTCTGGTTATTGCCGCGGCATTCCTCAACCGGATCTTTCAGCAAGCCTTTGGCTGGTGTTTTTTTATTCGCAAGCTGGTGAACAAAGGAGCTATTGGCCCCGTTTTCAAGCAATCGACGAACAAGGTATGGCAGCAAATCTTCATGCGTGCCAACGGGGGCATAAATATTGACGGGAACATCAAAATCTTCCCTAAGCACAGCGTATAGATTATCGCCCATGCCGTGAAGTTTTTGAAATTCAAACCCCTTCAGATTTTTATCGCCGACGGACTGCGCCAAATGGATACATGTCGATACGGTCTGCACATTATGTGTGGCCAGCATCGGATAGACAAACTCACGGTTTTCGAGAAGTTTACGCGCGCAAGCCAAATAGCTAACATCCGTGTTTACCTTCCGCGTGAAGACAGGATAATCCTCCAGCCCCTGAACCTGCGCATATTTAATTTCGGTGTCCCAATATGCACCCTTTACAAGACGGATCGGTATAACCCGGTTTGTCCTTTTCGCCAGATCAAGAATGAAGTTCACAACATCATACGCACGTTTTTGATAGGCCTGCACCGCAAGACCAAGGCCGTTCCAACCCTTCAGATTATCGTGTTCACAAAGGCGTTTAAATATCTCCAGTGATAATTCAAGCCGGTAGGTTTCCTCGGCATCTATTGTCAGCATAAGGTTATGGGCCTTAGCCTTCTTTGCAAGTTCAAGAACCTTATTTGTTAAATAATCGATACACTCATCACGTTTATTATATTCATACCGTGGATACAGGGCGGATAGTTTGACAGACAGACCCAATTTACCGCTGTAATTATCATTCACTGCGGATGCTATATTATCCAGCGCGTTACTGTATGAATCAAAATACGTGGCGGCGGCAGGCATTGTCCGCGCCCCCTCGCCCAGCATATCAAAGGAATAGGAATATCCGTTTTTGTATGATGTTTCGCCTCGACCAACCGCATCCTCAATCGTTTGGCCAAGGACAAAATGCTGGCCCAGCATCGCCATCGCCTGAAGCGTTGCCTTACGAATGACAGGTTCCCCCAGTTTTTGTAAGATACTGTCGTAAACCGCGCTCGATAAAAACAGACCAACGCCCGCGGCCTTCATCATCCAATCGGAAGATTCACCAACATTATCCAGCCATTTTGCGGCCTTGATCTTATCCTTGATAAGCGCATTTGCCGTGGCCGAATCCGGAACGCGCAAAAGCGCCTCCGCCAAAGCCATAAGAGCAATGCCTTCACGAGTTTCCAAACCATATTGCTGAACAAATGCATCGAGGCTACCTGCGCTCGTCTTCTTCTCACGGATACGGGCGATGAAATCCTCACCGCGTTTGTATATTTCCGTTCTGCCCTGTTCATCAATATCGCAATGTTTTATAAGGTCTGTCAGAAGATGATCTTCATCCGCAAACAGGTTTTGCGATACATTATTTAATTCCATGGGAATAAATTACCACGCCTGTAAAAGAATGGAAGATGGCAAAATCACTTTGCGTATTGCGGTGCGGTAAAGCCCTGCTTAGGCAGGCTCGGAAACCTTTGCGCCCACAAGTTCGTGGTAGTCGTTACGCAGTTTTTTCGTAATCGGGCCGACCGGATATTTCTGCGCATCAATCTGGCCAACCGGAAGGACCTCATACGCCGTGCCGGTCAGGAAGAT
>JAUICS010000035.1 GCA_030427765.1 Alphaproteobacteria bacterium | reverse complement strand
AAGGTCACAAGCCATACATCAACAATGATCGCGGTTGTTACCCCATACCGGACAACGATTATGCGAAGCGTGTCCAGGGTTACTTAAGATAATGTTGCGCAATCTTTCCTGACTATACTGTTTTTAGGCCCAAAAACTGAAACGTGATATACATCTTTGTTCTCAATAAAACACCTGAACAACGTTACGTTACAAATCACTTAGCACCCGCAAAACAGCATGTGTTTGAACAGCCGACATGCGTATGCTAGCCTGAAAGAAAACATATAAATAAGGAAGTTTCGTGCCATGGGGACAAAATATGTGTCGAAGGAATTCGACGACAACGGCTATATCAATTGGACAGATGAAGAAAATGGCGTTTGGCGTGACCTTGTATCCCGACAGTTGGAATGCATTGATGGCAAAGCATGCGATGAATACATGCACGGTTTGGACCTGCTGAATTTTCCAAAAGATCATCTGCCGCAGATTGAAGACGTTAATAGCGTCCTGCGCCGCGAAACCGGATGGGAAATTTACCCCGTCGCTGCCCTTATTCCATTTGATAAATTTTTTGCATTACTCGCAGACAAGAAATTCCCGGCTGCAACATTTATCCGGAAACGTAAGGATTTTGATTACTTGCAGGAGCCGGACATAGTCCACGAAATTTTTGGCCATTGCGCGATGCTGACCAACCCTGATTTTGCGGCATTCACACATAAGTATGGAACACTTGGTCACGCGGCGGATAAAAAGGACCGTGTCTGGCTTGCCCGTCTATACTGGTTTACCGTTGAATTCGGCCTCATGCAAACATCAAATGGCCTGCGTATATACGGGGGCGGTATATTATCTTCACCCGGTGAAACCGAATATGCATTCTCATCCGATGTACCGGAACGCAAGCCGCTGGATATAATCGACGTGCTGCGCACACCGTACCGCATTGATATTATGCAGCCTATATATTTCATGATTGATGGTATTCATACATTATATGAAATTGCACAAATGGATATTATGAAACTTGTCCGTGAAGCACAGGAGCTTGGCCTTCATGAGCCCAAATTCCCGCCAAAGGAAACCAAAACCGCAAAAGGCTAACGCAAAATTACATTAGCCCTAGTTTTTGGGCAAAGCCCAGAACGCGTGATGTCATTGACGCCATACCCTCGAGCTTACCATCTTCAAGTGGTCTACCGTCTGCAACACGAACCGGCAGGGACGCCTCCTCAAGCTGCTCCCGTAGCTCAAACGGTGCCGGACGGATACCCTTGCTATCATCCCACTTTTCACGTTTCGGCTTATTAGTCGCAATCATATGATTAATACGTGACTTGGTTGCATTGGTGCGGAAAAGTGCCATAAACTGCTCACGCTCAAGCTGCAAAATACGTTCTTCGGTGATTGGAATGCTTTCATGTGTTCTAACCGATCCGCTTTCACGTTCGGCCGCTATTTTCTGCAAATTCGCGCTATCACCATCAACCGCATAATCCATGTCTTCGGCCTTGATTTCCTCACCACCGGTTAAAACCTGCACGTCAATATGGTTCACACCTTTCGCGGGGTCATCGTTCCGCAAATACATATCATCAACAAGCATACGGATTGATGCCTTACCGGACGCACCTGGCAGGTGATAAACGGCCGGTTTTGGCGGTGTATAATCATGTGACATTTCAATTGCATACGACTTCGCATCGGCAAGGATGCGGTCTTCATTCATGCTTATGCGGTCATGTGGACGTAACCACAATTTCTTCTTTGCATCCTGCGCAGATGTAGAAAGTGCATTTTGCGGCATAGCAATCGCGAGTGCTGCTTTTTGCAGCGCCTGCATCGGACCGGCTGGATAACCAGCACCTTTCACTGCCTCCTGAGCACGTTCCAGATATCTGGCACAACCGCCCCATCCAGGGATAAGACCTACACCGGCCTCAACCAGTCCGGTGTATAGTTCCGCACCTGACTGAATGGCATCGGCATGCATAATGATTTCACATCCGCCGCCAAGCGCCATACCCTTCGGCGCGGCAATAACCGGAAACGGCGCTTCGCGCATTGCCTTGTAAACGGCCTGCCCCTGAAACACAAATTCCTCGACAAAGTTTGTCAGTTTGCGATCCAGGAAACCGGATAGGCCAAGTGCACGTGTAATCGGGTGATGCACAACACGGTTAAATACGGCGATCAGACCAAGGTTTGCACCGACGGAAAAGTTACTGCCGTCATTGTAAATAACCATGGCCTTATACTTGCCCTTACTGCCTTCAACCAATTTCAGGCTTTGGTTCAAAACATAGAGCGTTGATGGGTCAAGTGAGTTCATTTTGGATGTAAATTCCAGACACACAACGCCGTCACCGATATCCCACAGACTTGCGGATTTATGCTTGATAAGCGGTTTACCGGCCTTCTTGAAGTCATCAAGTTTTACAACGCCGTCTTCACGTGTTAACGGCTCTACCTGTTGATCCGGTTTCAGGCTAATTTGCGTTTGCTGCGTACCATCCTGATTATAGAATTTACCGCCGTTATCAATCGCCTTTTGTAGTAATGGCGGCACCTCGATGCCGTCTTTCTTCAGACGTTCGGCAAACCATTTCGCACCGCATTTATCGACAAGCTCGAACGGACCCCATTTCCAGTTATATCCCGTCTTCATCGCGTCATCGACCGATTGCACATCAAAGGCAATGTCATCGGCATGGTTCAATACATACAGGAATGTGTCACGCAGTACAGGCCACGCAAATTTCGCAGCGGGTTTGCCGCTATCAAAAAATTCGGAGAACGATCCCTTAATTCGCATTTTGAAGAAATCGCTAGGCACCTCATCACGGTATTCGCCCGTTACAAGGTCACGAACCTGTTTCAAAGGTTTACCTTTTTTATCGGTAACAAGTCTGCCGTCTTCTTTTTTCTTACGAAAGAAACCGCCATCACCTTTATTACCGGTATGCCCCTCATCAATCATGGTTTTTAGAAGATCACCATCGAAATACGACTGGAATTCGTCATCATCAGAAAGGCCCGTGTGAAGGTTCTGTCCTACATGGTAAACGATATCAATACCAACCATGTCGGCCAGTTTCATCATACCCTGTTTCGGAAAACCGAATGCGGCACTCATGATACTGTTGACATCCTCGACCTTGACGCCCGTTTCTTTAGCCTCCGCCAACGCACGATACATGGCAAATGTACCAATACGGTTACCGATAAAACCGGGTGTATCTTTTGACATCACAACCTTTTTCCCAAGGAAACGGTCGCCAATATCGGCAAGGTTTTGCACAATATCCGGATCGGTATCTTTACCGGCGATTAATTCCAGTAGACGCATGATACGCGGCGGATTAAAGAAATGCGTATTCATAAACCGTTTTTTGAACGCGTCAGAAAACCCTTCGACAAGTGTTTCAATCGGAATGGTTGATGTGTTCGATGTAATAATGGCATCGGCCGGTGCATGTTCCTCAATCAACCGGAACGTATCCTGCTTGATATCAAGACGTTCATAAACCGCCTCGATCACCAGATCGGCATCGGCAATCATGTCGATGTTATCGTCAATCGTGCCGGTTTTAATGCGTTTGATATTATCCAGATCCATCAAATTGGCATTGAACGGATCAGTCATCACCGTCGCCTTTTGCATTTTCAGGAATGGCGGCTCCTCACCCGTTTCCGGATTTTTCTCGAATGCCGTATCAAATTTATCAAGCAGAACAACATCAAATCCGGCATTAGTGCATTGTCCGGCAATACCGGACCCCATGGCCCCCGCACCAATAACCGCAACTTTTTTAATAGGTTTTGTCATGTATCAATACCTCCCGAATATCAATTACGGCTGTGGAGTGTAATTTGGATTTTCCAAGATAATGGCCGTTCCCTGACCACCACCAATACACATTGTCGCCAGACCATATCGACCGCCGGTACGTTGCAGAACATTTGCCAAATGGCCTGTAATACGCGCACCGGATGCACCCAGCGGATGTCCAATGGCAATCGCGCCGCCATCCAGATTCACCTTATCCGGATCAATTGGCATACCGCGCTTGTCAAATTCAGCCAGAACGGATAGGGACTGTGCGGCAAATGCCTCGTTCAGCTCAACAACATCCATATCATCCATTGTCAAACCGGCACGTTCCAGCGCCTGTATCGACGCATCAACAGGACCAAGCCCCATAACTTCCGGCTTCAACGCGCTTTCACCGAAAGAAATGATACGTGCCTTGATCGGGAGGTTATTTTCATTGGCATACGCCTCCGACGTCACCAGCACGGCCGATGCACCATCAGTGATCTGGGATGAGTTTGCGGCCGTGACACTGCCGCCGGCTTCCTCGGCCTTAAACACTGTTTTTAGTTTACCCAGCCCCTCGACCGAACTTCCCGGACGAACACCATCATCATGATCAAGGCCATTTATTTCGACAATTTCATCCTTTAAAACACCGCTTTCCTGCGCGGCAATTGCGCGTTCATGTGATCGGACAGCAAACGCATCCTGTTGCTCACGACTTATGCCATATAGCTCCGCAAGGTTTTCCGCCGTAATCCCCATATTCATGAAACCCGCCGCGTTGCCTTCGTGAACCGCGGGGTTAAGGAGTGGGTTTAAACCACCCATTGGAATATGGCTCATACTTTGTACGCCCGCGCACAAATAAACTTCATCCGGGTTACGGGCCAGCATACCATCGGCAAGCGCAATCGATTCCATAGAAGATCCACAAAAACGGTCAAGCGACGTGCCGCCGGTGTAATCAGAATCAAGTTTACAATCACCATGAAGCGGCAGCAAACGTGCAAGGTTCAGTCCTTGGCGGGCCTCCTGGTGAACAACACCAAGAAGAACCTTACGCACATCCCGAACCTTCACGCCCGTGCGATCAATCAATGTATTCACAACCGGAACAAGTATATCCAGTGGATCAAGATCGGCAAAACGCCCTTGCTTTTTTGCCATACCGGGAGGGGCCGTCCGTGCCTGTGCACTACGTGCAAAATCAATAATAACGCTGTAATTCTGGTTGTCGGCCATAACCATCTCTCCTTAGGCTGGGTTTAAAGTTCAAGGGTGTTAAGATTTACAGACACAGAGAATGCGTCTTTGACAATAAGACAAGCGCGCTCCCTGATCCGTGTTTATTAATTAAGCTAAAGTGTATCGCCTAAACGACAATACGTAAAGGCCACGCATTTTGTGCCACGCACAATATTCGCAATCTCTTTTTGTGAATCTTATTTAGGAAATTTGTTCACTAAGGTATTTTTTAACGCTTTCGTATTCTTTCATAATAGAATCCAGAACAACTTTACGCTCATCCGCAGTTCCAGACGATATTTTCTGCGCCTCGGCACAAAGCCGGTGCAAAGTCTTCGCGCCAAGCATGCCCGCCCCGCCCTTTAACTTATGGGCCGCACCAACCCAGTTATCATTCGCCCCGTCAACGCAATGATCGCATAATATCTTTGTGCTTTCCTCACTTTGTTGAATAAACGTATCGACAAATAATTTAATGTCCGCGTCCGAATTTGCGTATTCTTTTAGAAGTTCCATATCGACAGGTACATCATGACTGGAAGTTGCTTTTTTCTTTGCAGGTTTTAAATCTGATGTTTGATCTACCTGGCCATTTTCTTCAATCTTTACCCACTGCATCAACACTTCTTTTAATTCATCCGCATCAATCGGTTTCGTAACATATTCATCCATACCGGCATCAAGGCATCGTTCCTGCGTCCCCTTCATCGCATCGGCCGTTAAGGCAACAATCGGGATATGACGGTTTGTCAGTTTTTCGATCTGGCGTATGGCCTGGGTTGTTTCATAACCGTTCATTTCCGGCATATGACAATCCATCAATATAACGTCATAACTTCCGCTTTTATATGTTTTAACAGCAAGTTTACCGTTCTCAACAATTGTAATATCCGTAAAACCCATACGCTCAAGAAGACGTTTAATAAGAGCTTTGTTAAGCAGATGATCTTCCGCGACCAGAATTTTGGCGATATCAACATCAACACGGTATCGGTTACTATCCCGTTTACGGATACGGCGTTTACGCTTCACATCCTCATGGTTCGTTTCATCAATTTCATCGGTTATTTCAAACGGAATTTTGAACCAGAACGTGGACCCTTTATCCACCTGGCTTCGCACACCGATTTCACCGCCCATCAGTTCGACAAGTTCTTTTGTAATAGACAGGCCAAGCCCAGTCCCACCGTATTTACGCGTGGTTGACACATCCGCCTGCGTAAATTTTTCAAAGATAGTTTCCTGTTTGTCATGCGGAATACCGATCCCTGTATCCTGAACCTCACAATATATTTCGGCCCGTCCGTATCCGATGTCCTGCACATCAACCAGAATATTAACCTCTGGGACTTTCTTATTTCCGGTTTCATCCGGTGACGTATATTTAATCGCATTTCCGACAAGGTTGATAAGAACACGGTTAATACGCAGGGGATCACCAATAACATAGGGTATATCGTCATTTATAAATCGGCAATCAAGCGCAACGCCTTTTGAACTGGCGAGCTGTGACAACGAACTGACTATACCTGACACCGTATCCTTAAAATCAAAAGCCAGTTCTTCGAGCACGATACTTCCAGCCTCAATCTTGGAAATATCCAGAATATCATTCACCGTATCAAGCAAGTTTGTCGCAGATTTATAGACGGTTTTCGCCATATCCTCATTATCTTCATCCAGTGCCTTGGATTCGATAATCATCCGTGTCATACCCATAATACTATTCAGCGGGGTACGTAATTCATGCGACATATTGGCAAGGAATTCACTTTTTGCTTCACTTGCCTTTTCCGCAACCTGTTTTGCGTATTCAAGCTGCAGCATTTTATCAAAAGCCTGCGCAAACTGGCCAATTTCGTCTTCACGTTCGACAAAAGGAACCTGCTGTGACGTATCTTGACGGTCATCACGATTTAAAAATTCCGTAAGCAAACGAATTGGCGCAATCACATTCTGCGTCAAATACGTTCCCATCACCAAGCCAATGACAATCATCCCGACCACGAATACAAACAGCCACCAACCGGCGCTTATAACTTGCATTTCAAGCGATGCAAATGATTCACTACGAGCTTGTTGAATTTTCGCCAGTTCGTTACCAAGAAACGTATCAATCTGGACACGAAGCGGATCAACATTATTATCATATTGGTTAATTGCCTTCATCTGGGCAAATGCTTCCATGGATATAAACACATCCAAACTTTTATCATGGAAACTATCCAGCATGTTTTTAAGCTGCACCGTATCCGGCGCATGACCTTCATACGAACTATCACTGATTTTTTGAATAGTCTCATTCATACGCTCGTAGAGCTCATCCCACTGATCTTTACGTTTCTTCAGAAGGGATTGGTCAATATACGCCGGGGCACTTTGTGAAATCGATGCGTATTCGACAAAATCAACGATAAATTCGTTGATTGCCCCTTCCAGAACGGTCTGTTTATTTACAATTTCACTGGATTGGTCACGCAGTTCGACAAGCTGGTAATACTGCACCCACAATGCGGCAAAAGCCAGGAAAAGAACAGTGGCAAAAGAAAATGTTATTTTGCCGGAAATACGTCTCATTTAGGTTGTTTATCCACGCTGTAATTCAAAGATGCCTCGATAGTGCGCTTAATCTTCGGCTCTTCCATTCTGTCTTTATTGACGATCAGGAACAGTTTCTGCTCAAAACTAAAATCGGACACGTCAATTTCTTTTGTTCCTAAAATAAGGTCTTGCGGTGTTGCGGAGCTAAGAAAACCAAAACCACCCGGCAATTGTGATACAACCAAACCAACCTGCGGACCATTCTGCATGGCGATTTTATCTTCCAGAATGGTTGAATTTTCATCAAACAAAATGCTGTCTACCAGCGCAAACATACCACCTGTCGGGTGTTCGGTCACAACCTTAATCGGCATATCAATACCGTTAATGTCTTTCCAGTTTGTGATATCACCATTCAGAATTTTGTAAATCTGGTCTTTTGTAACCGATTGTACCGGATTTGTCGGATGAACAACCCACGACAAATTGATATTCCCGACTGAAATTGGCTGAATATGCGACGCATCAACGACCCTGCCCTCCTTCGCCATTTTTTCAACCATGACATCCAACGGCGATGAAATCATGCCGATATCTGTTTCATTTGCCAGAAGGGCACGTAAACCACGCCCCGAACTCGATGAAAACACCTCAAGATCAACATTAGCATCCCGTGCAATTTCATCCTGATATTCATGCATAATTGCACTGTAGACACTTGATGATCCCTTAACCAGTACATGCTCCAGTTTTTCCTCTGCCTGCGCGCCGACGGCAAAAAACAGGCTGAACACGGCAACAGAGAGAGTGGCAAAACGTTTTAGAAATGACATATGATTTTTCCCTTTTCGGACGCATAATGGTTGAATGAATATTCCCCTACCATAATGGTACAATTCACAAATTAATCAAAGGTTTAAATTCGAAAAACGCGTGCAAAATATTTTAGAAAATGGTGTATTTTACGAAACGCGGCGTCTGGTCACAACCAGTGTAACTGCAAAGCCGGCAAACATACCAAGGATCACCAAAATGTACATCCAGTCACCGGCGCGGCGCATAACCGGTATGTTCTTCCAGTGCGGCAAGTCGGAGCATCATGTCTTTGTTCTGGGATTCCAGCAGCGCAATACGAGCATCTTTTGCTTCATTTTCAGCTTTCAATGCCGCGACATCATCATCTTTTTCATGTTTCAGATCCTGAATAGACTTTACAATAGGCGCCACCATACGGTCGTAGCTTAATGTTTTTATGACCTCTGGCTCACCGTCCTGA
>JAUICS010000407.1 GCA_030427765.1 Alphaproteobacteria bacterium | reverse complement strand
ACCGATTATCTGATTGTGGCCGAAATGATTTTTTTCTGTGTGACTGCGATATGTGCGCTTGATCTTTATAGGCGTTTTGGCGGTAAAATAACCGGCATGGATGAAAATGGGTTCCATCATCCGCTTCAGATCGCCTTTATTTTTGTCCTTGGGTCACATTTTGCAAATTACTTTTTTTCAGGCGTGCGCAAGGTTTTCCTTGAATTTTCTGACCCGTTTACATGGATTTCGAATCAGACGTATAATCTTGCGGCGGCATTTGCGCATTCGGGCAATGTGCCTTATGCGCATATCGAGCCGTTTTTTACGGAGTCTATCCTTCTCTATGTCTCGACCGCGTTCATTGTAAATTCCTTCGTCTTTTTTACGCAGCTTGGCGCAATTTTAGCGTTTTTCCGGAAATGGACGCTTATTCTCTTTACGTTTTTCTATGACGTTATGCATATGGGCATATTTATTTTTACCGGAATATTTTTTTGGAAATGGATATTGTTGAATTCCATCATCATTGCGGCCCTTACAAAATTGCCGATTCAAAAAATGACCAGGCCGTTTGTGATTGCAGGACTGGCCGGTATTTTGGTGTCGGATCTGGCATTCTCGACAGAATGGCTGGGTTGGTATGATACTCGCACGTTCGAGCATGAAAAAATCGTCGCGGTTACAAAGGACGGTAAAGAATATCATGTGCCGTCGAATTATTTCCTCTCTGCATCCGTCAATTTCGCGCAGCAACGGATGACGCCAATGGATGAAACCTTTACGCCTTTCCGGACGCTTGTCACGATCGAGGATTACGGCTTGATGCAAACTGCGAATAAATGTGAAGTTGATTTACCAAAAAAGACAACGTTGTCGCAGGAATCAATTAATGAGCTTGAACGGCTTGTTCAGCAACACCATGCCTATGTTTTAGAGAACGTGGACGGGGCAGGCCGCATATATTATGACCTGTATCCTCATCATATATGGTCAAATCCATTTTTATTTCCTGAATTTATGGTCTTGGATAAACGCGAAATCGAACAATATAAATATGTAACGGAGGTTTTTTGTCTGGAATACGATATGGAAGCCCGTAAAATTAATTATCGACCGTTAAATCGATATCAGGAGATTACGTTTGATGCCCTCCCAGCAAAGCTCTAATTCTGAAGGTACGCCTAAGCAGGAAAAAGCCAACACGGACATGCAAATTGTTTATGATGGAGAATGCCCGTTTTGCAGCGCATATGTGAAAATGGTGCGTTTGAAGGATACCGTTGGGAAGGTTGAATTGATTGATGCGCGCGAGCAGGATCACCCGCGTGTTAAACAACTTCTGGATGCAAATTTTGACTTAGATGAAGGGATGGCGGTGTTTTATGATGACCGCATTCATCATGGTGCCGATGCCGTTAATATGATTACCCTGATGTCGACCAAATCACATGTGTTTAAGGTTTTTTTCTCATCCAAAACAATGTCGGCCGTTTTATACCCTGTTCTCCGTTTTGGACGGAATACAGCCCTGTTTTTTAAGGGCAGTAAGAAATTAGCGGACCATTATCAGAAGTAATGAATTAGAAGCTTGATCAGGCCGCTTTCTTGAGTTCTTCGTTCTCATGTATTTTCGTACGAAGCAGCGTTACCATGTATTTTTCTTCAATTTCAAACGGCTGTTTCAGATATTTGCTTGCGATTTCGCGCATTTTCTTTGCGCTCATTGGTTTATCATATGGAGGGCTGAGCGCATCAAACGTATCATGCACCCCGTATTCGATCATCTGCTCGTCGCTCATCGCGTCGAATTTCGGCACATGGCGGTAATTTAAATACGGAATGAAGAAGTGAG
>JAUICS010000406.1 GCA_030427765.1 Alphaproteobacteria bacterium | reverse complement strand
ATCCGATCACCTTGTGGTTGTTGATAATCGTCTTGGGCAGGGGCCAAAATCTATCGTTGGGACATACAGACTTTTGCGTCAGAACGAAGCCGAACGCCATGGGCAGTTCTATACAAGTGACGAATACGACATTTCCCCATTGGTTGACTCGGGCGCATCCTTGCTTGAGCTTGGACGTTCATGTGTCTTGAGCGAATATCGTGTCCGGCCGGTTGTGCAAATGATGTGGCGGGCGATTGCAGAATATCTTACCGATCATCAAATTGATCTGATGTTTGGTTGCGCCAGCATGCATACAATGGATATTGCTTCTATTGAGCAGGAATTATCGTACCTGCACCACAATCACCGTGCGCCGGACAATATTTGCCCTAAAGCTGTGCCGTCCCGATACGTTGACATGAACATTGTGCCGGAAGGTGATATTGATAAACGCCGTGTGTTTAGTAAATTGCCACCACTTTATAAAGGATATATACGCCTTGGTGCCTATATCGGTGATGGTGCCGTTATTGACCCGCAGTTCAAAACGACAGATGTCTGTATTGTGCTGCCGACACACCGCGTAACCGGTCGTTATAGAAAACATTACGAACGTACAAACCAGATCGTAATGCCGCACAAACCGATTGCCGCAAACATGCCGGCACAAAAAGAAGTGCAATCCGCCGAATAAATATCTTCATGGTTAAAACCGTAAATAACATACGTGGATTCCTTCGCATATTTGCGTTTGTAATGATTACGCTAATACTCATTCCTCTCCAAATACTATGTGTGGCAATTCTGGACCGTAAACACCATTTTACGGTCCCGCGCATTTGGCACTATTTTGTCAGTAAAATTTTTGGCATCCGTATCTATATCAAGGGCACCCTGATTCGGGATAAGCAGGTTGTCTTTGTATCTAATCATATTTCCTATTTTGATATCATCACGCTGGGTGCCACCCTTAGTAACACATGTTTTGTTTCAAAAGATGACGTTAAAAACTGGCCTGTCTTTGGCATACTTGCCAAATTACAGCATACGATCTTTATAAACCGGTCGCGCCACGCCGCGGAAAAAGAAGGGTTAAATGTTACAGATCGCCTGAATAACAATGATGAATCCATCGTCCTGTTTCCGGAAGGCACGTCATCCAACGGATCAGATGTGTTGCCATTCAAATCAAGTCTTTTCAGTCTGTTTTATCAAGGGCAATTGCAAAAACAGCTCTCTATTCAGCCGGTATCCATTTTTATTGAAACTGTTAACAACCAAAAACACCCAGATATAACCCAAGAATACAGAGACGCGTACACCTGGTACGGTGATATGGACCTTGCCCCACATTTATGGGCATTTGCAAAATCATATTCCGCACATATTTCAATAACATTCCATGCCCCGTTAGACATAGATAACTTCGAAAACCGCAAGGTGCTGGCCAAACATTGTTTTGAAGCGGTGCGCAGTCCATTTCAGGAAGAATGGACATCCTTATCCAAACGTCACAAAAATAATTCGCAAGAAACCATTGCCGCGTGAGGTCATATTTAGTATTGATAGTCCAAAATCAACAAATACACACAGATAAAGATGTTTACACAACAAGAAATCATAAAACTTGAAACATACCTGAAAACAAAATTCGGGAACCAGCAGCTGCAAATCATGCCGCGTAAAACGGACGATTCTGTTGAGGTTCTTCTGAGTGGTGAGTTTATTGCCTTCATATATAAAGACGAAGAAGATGGCGATGTGTCCTACGACATGAACATGGCGATCCTAAGCAGCGATTTACCTAACTAATACGTTATTTAGGATCGCCATGTTCATGTCGAAGGACACATCAC
>JAUICS010000405.1 GCA_030427765.1 Alphaproteobacteria bacterium | reverse complement strand
CCGTATGGTGGCGCCTATTGTAAAGTCTATTCAGGATCTGAAACATGAAAAAGATGATGATGTTGCGGCATTGAAAGCTGAAAACGCCGAGCTTCGAGCGCAAAATGAAAAGATTATGCTGCGACTTGCCGCGCTGGAGGAACATACAGGCTATGGCCCGAAGGAGGCCTTGTTGCCGCTACATATGTTGCTGATGTTACTTCTGTCATTTGCCGGTGGATTTACAGGGTTTATCGTATTTTTCCGTAGACGTTTATAGTTTGGGGCTTGTTCCAAACCCATATTATGCCATATGAAAGTATATGGTTTTAAATTTGCTACGTACCGGCGTTGGTGTTGACGATATTCACCATTTGCATGACATACAATCACATCGCCTTGTTGATCTTGATGGGCAGGATGACAAGGCAACGTTCCTGACCACACGTTATATGCCGAAACGGAAGGATGAAATTCTGAAATCCGGTGGTTCCGTGTACTGGATTATCAAACGACAAATTCAGTGTCGCCAGCAAATACTCGGTATGGAAAACTTTGATGATGAGGGCGGCATCACGCGATGCTGCATATTCCTAAATCCCCAGATTGTGAAGGTTATGCCGTTTCCGCGAAAGCATATTCAGGGATGGCGTTATTTGCAGGAAAAGGATAGCCCCGCCGACCGCTATATCTTTGACCCTGAAAATGAAAATCTTGAAGACATTCCGGCCACCATGGAAATAGAATTAAAAGCCGCCGGATTGCTCTAAAACATAATAGTTTTCTTTATAGTTATTATTTGTTAATTTACATAATATATATCTATATACCTTTCTTATGGTGAAATCGATTGACGATATAGAGTTTACGCGACGCGAAGGAATGTTAGGAACCCTGTTTCTAATGTTAAACGGTGCTCTGCCAAAATCTACGAACGCCGGAGAGCCTGATCATGTCGCTCAATCCACACAATCTTCGGATGATACGCTTTATGAGCGTATGCTGGAAAGGCATTTCCGGGAGGGTAATATTGTTATAAACGGCCGCGGTTTTTATACGCCTGACGGCGGCATGTCTGTTATGTCGCATCAACCGTTCCCGATTATTAGCAGGGAATATCCATCGCGAGATGTAGATATGACGAGTTATGCTGTGCCAGACGAATTTAAAACAATTCCCGTTGATATTCGGAAGGTAATGAACTGGATTATTGCCCTGATTTCCCATGAAGACGGTTTTGTTGATAATCACCAGTCCGAGCATTTTCGTTATGAAATGCATAACGCGCTTGAGATACAGCATACTCTTGATTATCTGAAAGCAAACGGTCATGACAATGTTATCGAGAGTTTTAAACAAGAGCTGTTGAAGGCCGGTTTTGAAATTAAACCTGATACAGATGTTGCAAATCTTTTTCGGGACCGTCATTTGAGTATTCGTCATGCTGCCTTTGAGCGAAGGGACCCAAAAACAAATGACCGTATTGATAGTTTGCAAGACCATCTTCGTAAAGTTATAGCAAAGGCCAAAATCGGATTTTACGATTGGGATAAAAATTTTAAATCCCCTGATGGGAATATGCGTTCACTGGGGTGGGGTGATGCGGAGGCGGTTTATAATGAAGCGAAACAAAAACTGCAAACACAATATCCCAATGTAAATTTTGATTTTGAAAATCGCGATGATCTCATCATGACATTTTTCAGTTACGCACTGTCCAGTGATTTGGAGGCCAAATTTATGGCGGACAAAACTATGTCACTGGTTGATTTTGTTGCGGCGGGTTTTGAAGAGGCTGTCTTGAAACTGAGTGCAGATTTTGTGAATTTTCAGACGCAGATACCGGAAGCGAAAAAACGTCTTGTCG
>JAUICS010000404.1 GCA_030427765.1 Alphaproteobacteria bacterium | reverse complement strand
AACAGATTGAATCTGTGCTCGACCCCACATTGCCGCTTATCGCATGTGATGAAAATGGTAAGAATTTTTCGAGTACGGAATTCACATCAAAATTGGAGGACCTGTCCAATACATATGGCGGAACATTTCAGTTTCTGATTGGCGGAGCAGACGGAATCCCCAAATCAATACTTGATAATGCACATCTTAAAATAAGTTTTGGCATGATGACCTGGCCGCATATATTCGCTAGAATAATGCTCTTGGAACAACTTTACAGGGCCCAGACCATCTATAACAACCATCCTTATCACCGCGAATGAAAATACTGCTGACACATATATTTGCCGCTGGGTTATTGCTTAGCAGTCTACTTGCGTTTTCTGCGTATGCATTTGATGCGGATGACAGTTCCGAGGACAGGTTACAACAAATTCAAATCGAAATTGAAAATACAGAAACCAATTCCCAAAAATTGAAACAACATATGGCCACAGAAAAACGGGAATTGGAAACAGTGCGAGCATCCATGGTTGATATAACGTCAGCCATGCAAAAACTCGAAAACAACCTAAATGCGTTGGAAAACGATATCGCTGATAAGGAAAATCAACAGGATCAAATCCAATCCGATTTGGAAACCGATCGCCGTAGAATTGCACGGCTTGCCTTGGCGCTTCAGCGTTTGCGTCAGGTGCCGCCGGAAACGATTATTGTCCGGCCGGAAACACCGCTCAATACAGTTCATGCAAATATAATTTTACAATCTACATTGCCTCTGATTTATAAAGAATCCGTACTGCTTAAAGAACGTCTGGATACATTGCAGGAAATATCCGTGACCTTATCAAACAAACGACACGAGATGTATAGCGAAAAACAAAAATTGGAAGATAAACAAAATGAGCTTGAGGGTCTTCTGGCAAAACGGGAAACCATTTATAAGAAACATGTATCGGAATATCAAAAACTTGTGTCGCTAAGTAAAAATTTGGCAAAAGAGGCCACAAACATTCAGGATTTGATGTCCAAGATCGAAAACACGAATCGTTTGGAGGCTGTTAAATTATCACGGCAGGCCGTTTTAAGCGGTGTTGGCCGTAAAATGCCAATGGATAGCAAGGTAAATATGCCGGTGTCCGGAATTGTTCTGACCCGTTATGGTGAAAAAGACAGTATAGGCGCATTAAGCCGCGGCATAGAGTTCCAAAGCCGCGCCGGTGCCATCGTTGTTGCGCCAATGTCGGGGATTGTAAGATATGCAGACACGTTCGGCAAATTCGGAAACGTTGTTATTATCGAACATAAAGACCAATATTTTAGTTTGGTGGCCGGACTTGGGAAAATCGATACGGTTGTTGGGCGAAGCGTAATTTCCGGTGAACCTATTGGTTCTTTGCGGAAAAACACTTCCGCTTCGAAAACAAATCTATATTATGAGTTAAGGTATAAAGGTAAACCGATCAATCCATCTGTTAAATTCGTTGATTTAAGCTGACACAAAGGATAGGCACTATGCAGTTATCGCCCTCAACACTTTCCGCATTTTTCACAAGAACACTATGTTTGTTGTTATTGTTGGGATTATTTGTTCCGTCACCGGTAATTGCGCAGGAAGATGGCGATGATGAAATTGAATATTCGGACTCACTGACGCAGTCCAGTGATACGTACAAGCAGCTCAGCCTATTCGGTGATGTGTTTGAGCGTGTTCGCGCTTTTTATGTTGAGGACGTTGGTGACGAACGTTTAATTGAAAACGCCATCAACGGCATGTTGACTAATCTTGATCCCCATTCTGCCTATCTAGATAAAGACAGTTTTGACGATATGAAGGTTCAAACACGTGGTGAATTCGGCGGTTTGGGCATTGAAGTCACAA
>JAUICS010000034.1 GCA_030427765.1 Alphaproteobacteria bacterium | reverse complement strand
GTCATGCAGCGCCATGCCGAGACGACCGCAACTTTGCTCTTGTTTCAGCTTGTTTACGTCGGTACATTTGTTTGTTGCAGCGTGATTGAATTTTTTTGTTTCTTTTCGTTTCTGTTTTTCGATTGGAGGCTCATGTAAAAAGGACCAGGCCGCCACCAAAGTGCTCATGAGGAGCCGGCAACAAGGGCGGGTGTTGAGGCCGGTGACTTTATTACACATCTGGACGGTAAACCTGTTATGGGCCTTACGCTCAGTGAAGCCGTTGATAAAATGCGCGGTAAGGTCGGTACAGATATTGAACTGACAATCCGCCGTGAAAATGTTGATGAACCTGTGAAAATCAAAATCACACGTGATATTATCCGCATCCGTTCTGTGCGCCACGATACGCATGGCGATGTTGGATATTTGCGTATCACAACCTTTAACAGAAACACCGAAGACGGTCTTAAGAACGCCATCGAGGAAATCGAAGATGAAATAGGCGATACACTTATTGGCTATGTACTTGACCTTCGTAACAACCCCGGCGGGTTATTAAATCAAGCAATTGCCGTCTCCGATGCCTTCCTTGATAAAGGTGAAATTGTGTCTACGCGTGGCCGTAAGGACGAGGATACAAAACGTGACAATGCAACACCGGGCGACATAACCGCCGGTAAACCGATTGTGGTTCTTATTAACGGTGGCTCCGCATCGGCATCGGAAATTGTTGCTGGTGCCCTGCAAGATCATCGCCGTGCGATTGTCCTTGGAACAAAGTCCTTCGGTAAGGGCTCTGTGCAAACGGTTATGGCACTACCCGGTCATGGTGCAATTCGTCTAACAACTGCGCGTTACTATACACCGTCCGGACGTTCTATTCAGGCGAAGGGTATCGAACCGGATATCAAGGTTGAGCCTGCAAAAATCGAAGAGCTTGATCTTGGCCGAAGAACACGTGAGGCTGATTTGAAGGGCGCGCTTGCAAATCCTGATAAAGAAGAAGATGAACAAAAAGAAACGACATCGACCGATAATAAGGATGAAGAAGGCGAAAATGATGACCCTTACAAAGTAGACGATTACCAATTATCCCGTGCCATTGATTTGTTAAGAGGTGTTCATCTTTATAATCAAAATGCCGCCGAATAATTTGCATCGGTAAGGAGTATCATGGGCATTGCCATCCCGAATATTATTCACGAGCGTATAAAAAACCTTGAATGGATGCATGTCTTGTTTAAGACAGCCAAGGGGCTTGGGATAATTTTCGTCGGTTTGGTTACCCTCACAATATGGATTGAATTTACCGGACATAACAATGTCAATTCCCATACAGAAAATTTAAAAACATTTCAGGGAAAAATTAATTGGGATGGCATCACTGATAAAACTGCGTTTCAAAAAATTAAAAACGTTGAGCGTCAGACAATATCCTTGCGCCCTGCACCATATTCTGATCTTTATGAGGAAACCGGGCTTGGTTACATCCCAAAAGTATCCCGTAGCGGTTTAACACCCTTTGATGCATATAAACGCCCACTGCAATCTGCTGACGACATTTCTGACAAACCCAAGATTGCTCTCGGGATGATGGATTTTTGCCTATCAAAACAGTATACGGATCTTTCCATCCTGTTATTGCCTGGCCCCGTAAGTTTCGTTGTAACACCATACTGCAATGATATTGATGCCCATGTAAAAAAGGCACGAGAAAAAGGGCATGAAGTTTGGCTGACGCTTCCGATGGAGCAAAAAGAATATCCACTGGATGATGCAGGACCGGATGTTCTATTGACCAGTTCGAGCGAAGAAAAAAATTTACGCCGCGTTGAACGTATACTCGGTAAGACAGCCGGTTATGTTGGGTTAGTGGCAAAACAAGAGGCAATTTTCCATCATTCGAAAGATGATTTTCTTCGTATTATCGAAGTTATATACGGTAAGGGCCTCGGATTTATGGATGCTAGTACGCAAGCACCAACATATCTTGAACGTCTTTCCGGAAGCTATGACGCGCCGTATCTTGCAAATGATATATGGGTAGATGATGTTGCCACCAGACAGGCTATACAAAGCCGTTTTGAGCAGCTCGAATTAATGGCCGAGAGTGATGGTTATGTTACCGCCCTTTTCAATCCATACCCCCTTTCAATAAACATGGTGTCTGAATGGATTAAGTCACTTACCGACCGTGGGTTTGTGATTGTTCCATTATCCGCGGGAACTCAATTCTAAAGAATCATGAATTATAATGGCAAAAAACATTGATAATCTTCCGTACCGTTCGTGTGTTGGTATAAGTCTTTTTAACAATGACGGTAAAGTCTTCGTGGGGGAGCGTATTGATACACCAGGTGCATGGCAAATGCCGCAAGGCGGTATTGATAAGGGCGAAGATGTCGAGAAAGCCGCCTTTCGTGAATTGAAAGAAGAAGTGGGAACGGACAAAGCCAAAATTTTGCGCATATCAGACACAAAACTTCGTTATGATCTGCCGCCGCATTTGCTGGGGCGGTTATGGAATGGCCGATACCGGGGACAGGAACAGACATGGATTGCCATGGCGTTCATCGGTAATGACAACGACATAGATATTAAAGCCGACAAAATTCCTGAATTCCGCGACTGGAAATGGGTTCATATGGATGAACTGATTGATCTTGTGATACCGTTTAAAAAAGATACATATAGACAAGTTATCGCCGCATTTTCCGAATACGGGTCCTGATAATTCCTGTTTTAATTATGTAGGGGTGACCATGCCGGATCGGAACCGTCATTTGGTGTATTCAACCGACGTTCATTATATCCCGTTAAATCAATCGCAAATAATTTAGTCAGTCGTTGTGAGCCATTGGGGCCAACCGGTGTTTCTTTGAAATACGTCAGATAACGTCCGTTAGGGGCCCAGCTAGGTCCCTCAACATGGTACGCACTGGTTATTAAACGTTCTCCGGTGCCATCCGGACGAATAACGCCAATATAAAATTTCCCCTTATAAATTCGGGTAAAGGCAATCAGATCTCCACGCGGCGACCATACAGGGTTTGCGTAACGTCCCTGCCCGAATGTTATACGCTGCGGATTGCTGCCGTCACTGTTCATAACATATAATTGCTGTGTTCCACCCCTGTCAGATTCAAAGGCAACTTGCTGGCCATCCGGTGCGTAGGATGGACTGGTATCAATACCCCAGTGATCCGTAAGACGGACAACCTGACGTGTGCGCAAATCCATCGTGTAAATATCACTATTGCCGTTCTGTGATAAGGACATGATTACACGCTCCCCATTTGGCGAGAAACGCGGCGCGAATGTCATATTCGGGAAATTCCCCAATAACTCCTGCTGTCCAGTATCAAGGTTGTAGATATAGACACGTGGTTTGTCATTACGATATGACATATATGTAATTTTCTGAGAATTTGGCGAGAAACGCGGTGTCAAAACCAAATACTCACCATTTGTCAGATATTGGTGATTTGCGCCGTCCTGATCCATGATGGCTAGGCGTTTTATACGCCGCCCCCTATCACCGTCTTCGGCAATATACACGATACGTGTGTCAAAATATCCGTCCTCACCAGTAATACGTTTGTAAATTTCGTCGGAAATCAAATGAGCAATACGGCGCCAGTTTGAAGGCTCGGTTGAATACACCATGCCGGAAATTTCTTTCTCACTAAATACATCCCATAAACGAAACTCGACTTTTACCAAACCATTTCCCTCTGACGTTACCGCGCCGGTTGCAAGTGCATTGGCATTTATTGTTTTCCATTCACTGAATTTCGGGCCGTTCTTGATAAGATCATCGACAGGTTGAATGAAAGCGCTGGAGGATATTGGCGCGAATAGTCCCGAATTGGTCAGGTTGTTACGTATAACATCGGAGACTTTACGGCCGGTATCGGAATTCGCACTATTGTCACCCGCAAAGTCCGTAATGGCGACTGGCAGTGGGTCAATTTGGCCCTTATTAATATCGATAAATAATTCGGCATGTGCCGTACTTACTTGCACATACATAATGAAAAGGAATATTTGCAGTACTCTTGAAAACGCCATGATAATTTCCTTCTTTCTTAAAACATGTCTTTTGGATCGAAACGAACCGTTATTGTGCTCCATTGATCATATTTGTCTGGCGGCAAACGTAAAGGGATACATTTTGGATTTCTTATGGCACGCAGCGCACTATCTGCCGCCGCCCGGAAAAAACTATCACGGTTATATCTGCTTTGATCGGTAATAGCCGCATCCCGAACGGTCCTATCCGGGTTCATTTTAAGCTTGAGATAAACGACCAATTCTTCTGCATTTTTTGCGCCTGCCATAACGTTCCAGCATTGACTGATTTGCTGCCGTAGTGCGTCTTGCTCACTGATCGTCAATGCATTCGTAATACGCTGGATGTCGGGAGATGGTTGCGGCTGTGCCTCATCCGTTATTTCGGCATCCGGGTCCTCCGAGGATGATGGAGCGTCCGCATTTTCTTCCAGAAGCTGAACAAGAATATTATCTAGCTGCTCGGTCTTGTCCTTTTTTTCTTCTTCTTTTGTTTCGTCTTTATCTTCCTCCGGCTTGGTTTCCATTGACGGGATCGGATCCATATCAATTGGTTCCTTTATTTCCGCAACCTCATCCGTCAATGCTGGCGGTTTGGGCTTTTTTAAATCCTTTATCGGCGGAACAATTGGTGTTTCCTTAATTGTCTTTATTTTTTCCGGTTTAGAAAACGCCGGCTTAGGCGGAGTCATAGACTTGGTTTTTGTATCCGGTTTTGGTGCTGTCATGGATTGACGATCCGTCTGCGTTAATTCATCCATATCCAGTATTTCAACAGTAATCGGCTTATCGTAAACAACCGGATCGGGAAGAAGGTAAGGCTTACCGAGAAAACCAACCAAGACAATAAGCACATGAAACGACATCGACATTATGACCGGACGTGACATGTCCGTTTCAACAATCGACCGTTTATGTGCCGCTGAAACGCTGCTGGAAACCTTATATGTGCTTGGCCGTATCACGTTCATTATAGTTAAACGTATCAGTTAGATTTTGGTTCAGAAATAAGGGCAACTTTTGTAAAGCCTGCGCTGTTAATCGCGCCAATAACATCCATAACCATTCCGTATGATAAGCTGCTGTCTCCACGTACAAAGATACGTCTATCCGCATTTATACTCGTCAGACTTTGCAATAACGGGATAAGGCGTTTACGTTCAATTTCACGCTCACCAATGTAAAGTTTTCCGGATTGATCAACCGTTATTGAGATTGGGTCTGTATCCGGCTCATTAATCGTTTTTGCATCTGATTGAGGAAGATCAACAGAAACACCGCTTGTCAGAAGTGGCGCCGTCACCATAAAAACAATTAACAAGACAAGCATGACATCAACAAATGGCGTTACATTAATTTCCGCCATTGGACGGTAACTACGCTGGCGTTTTTGTCCCAACTGCGAATACGAGCGTGATTGAACCTGCATACCCATAGGTTATCTCCCGCCTAACGTTGTCTTGACGCCGCAGACGGATGCGCCGCCGGATGTTGCGGCGATGCATGACCGGGCTGTTGAGGATGCGTATTTTGTTGCTGTGCGCCTTGACGCTGCTGCTCAACATAACGTGAGAGGATACCGAGTAGATCAACACTTAGCCCCTCAAGTCGATCAGCATAGCGTGCAAGGTCATTTGAATATTTATTATAGGCCACAACGGCCGGTATCGCCGCCACAAGACCCAATGCCGTTGCAAACAGTGCTTCTGCAATACCGGGCGCGACCACGGTTAAATTTGTATTCTGTGCCGATGCAATGGCGGCGAAGCTGTTCATAATCCCCCATACGGTTCCAAATAGGCCGATAAATGGCGACACGGAGCCAACAGTCGCCATAAATGTCATTCCGCGTTCCATAAGGCTCATTTCGCGGTTGATTGTTACGGCCATTGTACGTTCAATGCGTTGACGCAAGCCTGCCTGCAACGAGTCATTTTGTGCAAGTCCGGTTTTCTGACCTGAATTCCATTCATCCATACCGGCTGAAAAAACAGACAGCATAGGGTCGTTCTCGCTTTTCTTTACGCGATCATGGAGCTTATCTAGTGGCTCACCAGACCAAAAGGATTCTTCAAAGTTCTTCGCACGTTTTGTCAGTCGTTTCAGAGTGTTACGTTTTTCAATAATAATGGCCCATGTCCATATTGATAACATGATTAGAATAAGCATAACGGCCTTAACAATTATATCCGCGCCCCAGAACATTGACCAAATACTAAGCTCTGTATGCGTCGCGGCCATTGATGGGTCCATTTGGGAGATGTTATCGATATTGATGTCTGTAATACTGGTCATGATAATCCTTTATTCAGTATTGATAAGAAAACCTTCAAATTTCTGGCGTAGTCCATCCGGTGTACGTACCGGCTTACCATTCTCGTTAATTGTCACAAGAGTTACATTTAACACGCAAATTACATCGTCGCCACGAGTGATTGTTTGACGAAGTATAAAGCTTGTGTTTTTTAGCGTAAGAACCTCGGTATTCACTGAAAGAAGTTCATCAAGCTTCGCCGTTTTTTCGTAGCTTGCCTCAAGATGCCGCACTACAAACAATACGCCGGGATTAATATGCAAATCGCTGCATTGAAATCCCATTGAACGGATCATTTCCGACCGTGCGCGCTCGGCAAAACGAATGTAGCTTGCGTGATACACAATGCCGCCAGCATCCGTATCCTCATAGTAAATCCTAACGGGAAGTTTATGCGCGTTTTCAAACATTTTGAATCTACGTAATTTACGTTGCTGAAGAATGTAATTCTTTTTTACAGCAAATCAATCTGGGAGTCGCCATTATCCTTGTCACTAATCACAGGTAATCCCAGATATTCAAATCCCTTGGGTGATAATTTACGGCCGCGTGGCGTCCGTTCGATAAGGCCCTGCTGGATCAAAAACGGTTCAATGACGTCTTCAAGCATATCGCGTTGTTCGGATAGTGCCGCCGCGATTGTGTCTACACCAACCGGACCGCCACGGTAACTCTCGGCAATACATGTCATATAACGCCGGTCCATTGTATCCAGTCCCAAGCCGTCTACGTCCATTTGTTTTAGTGCCTGATCAACAACCGCCGCATCGACATAGGTTTCTCCATATGCATGTGAAAAGTCACGCACACGACGGGTTAAACGTCCTGCAATACGCGGTGTGCCACGGGATCGTTTGGCAATTTCATGTGCGCCGCCATCATCAAGGTTCATATCCAGAATACCGGCGGTGCGTTTTACGATAAGACTTAATTCCTCAACCGTGTAAAAGTCCATACGAAGCTGTATTCCAAAGCGATCACGTAAAGGGTTAGTCAAAAGGCCAATACGCGTTGTTGCACCAACCAATGTAAATGGCGGAAGTTCAATTTGAACCGAACGTGCATTTGGTCCCTCCCCGATCATAATATCGAGTTTAAAATCCTCCATAGCCGGATAGAGAATTTCCTCAACGGCAGGATTAAGACGATGAATCTCGTCAATAAACAAAACATCGTGTTCTTCGAGGTTGGTGAGTATGGCCGCCAAGTCACCAGATTTCGCAATCACCGGCCCAGATGTTGCACGGTATCCAACACCCAGTTCCTTTGCGACAATTTGCGCCAGTGTTGTTTTCCCAAGGCCGGGTGGGCCATGAAAAATGACGTGGTCTAACGCCTCCCCCCTATGCTTTGCGGCACCAACAAACACATTCAGATTTTCGCGTAATGATGCCTGACCAATAAATTCCGTAATTTTTAACGGGCGCAGGCTTGTTTCCTGCCCTTCTTCTCCGTCAAGGGCTTCTTTTTGTAAAACGGTGTTCATGCGCTAAGCTCCTTCAATGCGTCACGTATGATCCGTTCCAGCGGCGGGTCGATGCTATCATCATTTGCCTTCGCGGTTTTTAAAACATTATGAATAGCCTGATACGCGTCACTACGGCTATATCCTAGATTGATAAGCGCGGACACGGCATCATTTACAACACTGTCATTGGCCGTTGTTTTGACCTGTGATTGTGCGTCTTGTTGCTTGCCTGCGCCTGTGTTACCGGATGAAATGTTTATTGTCTGCATTTTACCGGCCTTGTCTTTCAATTCCGTAATAATACGTGATGCCAATTTAGGTCCTACACCATCTGCGCGCGTAATTGACGCCTTATCCTCCGACGCGATCGCCAGCATAATCTGATCAGGTGTCATAACATTCAGAATGGCGAGCGCCGCCTTTGCGCCCACGCCCTGTACATTAATCAGTATTTGAAACCAGCGTTTTTCGTTTATATCTGAAAAACCGTAAAGCGTTATGGCGTCTTCACGCACCTGCGTTTCCACATTCAGATCAACATAATCGCCGGGCATGCCGATTTTGGTCAGTGTTCGAGAATTGCAATTCACCAGAAAACCGAGTCCGTTTACATCCAGCACGAGACTGGTTTCATCTATGGTATCGATTGTGCCTTTTAATTTTGCATACATGTCTTATCCAGCGAGTTGTTTTTGAATGGTGTTGCGTGTTTTAAAATTATGGGCGTGACATATAGCGATGGCAAGCGCATCGGCCTCATCAGATGACTGAAACTTCGCCTGCGGTAATAGGCATCTCACCATCATGGCCACTTGCCCTTTATCGGCCCGTCCTGTTCCTGCAATGGCCTTCTTCACCAAACGGGCGGCATATTCATGAACAGATATTCCGCAGCGTGATGCAGCATTCATGGCAACGCCACGTGCCATGCCGAGTTTTAGGGCGGATGGTGGATTACAATTAACGTAGATTTCTTCAATTGCACCCGTATCAGGTTCAAATGATGTCACCGTTTTTGTGATTTCAGTATCAATTGTGTTAAGGCGTAGGGCAATATCATCGGCAGGATTGGTTTTAATAAAGCCGCATGCAATGAACCGTAATGCCGATCCTTCTGCCTCAATAACGCCCCAACCTGTTTTTTGCAGACCAGGGTCAATTCCGATTAAACGCATACGGTTTTCCAATACTAATTTGTCGGGTACTCGGGTCGTACCCTGGTGGGTTATTCCGAAATTT
>JAUICS010000033.1 GCA_030427765.1 Alphaproteobacteria bacterium | reverse complement strand
TCATGAATAAATCTGATCAAAAAAACGGCGATATCAATGATATAGGCGGTCATGACACAATTATTGTATCGGCAACATCCGGCACGGGGTTATCCGATTTAACGCGTGCGATGACCGCAAAGATAAAGGCTCTTGTTGGTCAAAAATCCGGTATTTCGCCTACGCGGGAACGTCACCGTAAGGCACTTGAAAAATGTCTGTTGCATTTGCGTGCCGCGCAATCCGCCAAGGAATCCGAGATTTTGGCCGAAGACATTCGTATGGCAAATCGCGAACTGGGCCGTATTACAGGCCGTGTTGATGTTGAAGATTTGCTGGATGTCATTTTCAAGGATTTTTGTATCGGCAAGTGATTTAGGTTTAATGCTGCCCGTCACAGAAATCTTGCTATTTCTGGCAGATTTCTGTAAATTCCCCTATTGATTTTTGACCTGAACATATGAAGGCATTTAATGCAGGATTTTGATGTCATAGTTATTGGCGGTGGGCATGCCGGATGCGAAGCGGCGGCGGCATCTGCGCGTATGGGCGCCAAAACCGCACTATTGACCCAGCGTAAGGAAACTATTGGTGTCATGTCGTGTAATCCGGCTATCGGTGGGCTTGGTAAAGGGCATTTGGTACGCGAAATTGATGCGTTTGATGGATTAATGGCCCGCGTTATCGATCAGGCGGGTATTCAGTACCGGATGCTGAACGCTTCAAAAGGGCCTGCTGTTCGTGGTCCGCGGGCGCAGGCGGACCGGAAACTTTATAAAAATGCCATGCAGGATATTTTGGCGGATTATCCGAATCTGACAATAATAGAGGGGTCCGCAGAAGATTTCATTGTTAATGATTCCAATGTGTTATCGGGTGTAAGGACATTTGACGCAGAATATTTTTGTAAATGCGTCGTGTTGACGACAGGCACGTTTTTACGCGGTCTTATTCATCGCGGTATGGAGAAAACCCCCGCCGGACGCGTGGGTGATGCGCCGTCGATTGGTATGGCGGAAACGCTTGAGCGGTTAAAGTTTCCTCTTGCGCGACTAAAAACCGGTACGCCGCCGCGTATAGATGGAAAAACGATCGATTGGAGCGTTCTTGAGGAGCAAAAGGGCGATAATCCACCTTTGCCGTTTTCCTTTATGAATACTCAAGTCACTGTGTCGCAGATATCATGCCATATCACATTTACAAATGCGGATACGCATAGTGTTATCCAGAATAACCTGGATAAATCGGCGATGTATGCCGGTCAGATTGAAGGGATTGGTCCACGTTATTGTCCGTCTATCGAAGACAAAATTGTTCGCTTTGCCGACAAATCGCGCCATCAGATCTTTTTGGAGCCTGAGGGACTGGACGACGATACCGTGTATCCGAATGGCATATCGAATTCCTTACCTGCATCTGTACAGGCAGAATTTCTGAAAACCATACCCGGCCTCGAGAAGGCAGAGGTATCGGAGTGGGGTTACGCCATTGAATATGATTATGTTGATCCGCGTAGCCTGACGTCGTCACTGGAAAGCAAACATTTATCCGGTTTGTTTCTTGCGGGTCAAATCAATGGCACCACAGGGTATGAGGAGGCCGGCGCACAAGGATTACTTGCCGGTATTAACGCCGCGATTAAAGCTGGTTCTGAAACAGATCAATATGATGCGTTTGTTCTCGACCGCGCAGATGCCTATATCGGTGTGATGGTGGATGATTTGATCACGCGCGGTGCGCCGGAACCTTATCGCATGTTTACGAGCCGTGCAGAATACCGCTTGAATTTACGGGCCGATAACGCCGACCAGAGATTAACCGACAAAGGTATTGATATTGGCTGTGTCGAGCGTCAACGTCAGGCCGTGTGGTCAAAAAAACAATCCGTTTTGAACGAGGCCAGAGATAAGGCGTTACAATATAAAGCTTCTCCAGATTTCCTTGAAAAACAAGGGGTCAATATTAAGAAGGACGGAGTTAAACGTAATGTTTTCGAGATTTTACGATTTGATAACGTGTCATGGGGCGATATTTGCCGGATATGGCCGGATATGGGTGCGTTTTCCCACCAGATTGTCGAGCAGATTGAGGCTGATTCCCTTTATTCCGGCTATCTTGACCGGCAGCAGGCGGATATTACCGCATTCCGGAAAGATGAAGCGTTGCGCATCCCTGAATCGATTGATTATGCCTTGGTAGGTAGTTTATCGAATGAGGTGCGTCAGAAACTAGAAGTGGCGCGTCCGGAGACATTGGGCGCAATGTCACGCATTCCTGGTGTTACACCGGCTGCCGTCGTGGCCGTGCTACGCTATCTAAAGCCTAATTCATCAAAAGCGGCATAATAATGCCGGTGTCACTCTCGCTAGACCAAAAAATTGAAGCCTACATTGCCCTTCTGCTTAAATGGCAAAAGGCAATCAATCTGGTGGCAAAATCAACGTTGAAGGATGTGCGTGATCGCCATATAGACGACTCCCTTACAATCATTCCGCATATTCGTGGAGTTTGTGGTGATAAGCCTGCCTTAATTTATGATTTAGGCAGTGGTGGCGGTTTTCCTGCGCTCTTGATCGCTATGCATTGTCCCGAATATGATGTGCATTTGGTCGAGTCGGATGGCAGGAAATGTGAATTTTTAAAAACTGTTTCACGTGAAACACATACCCCTGTATCGATTCATAATCAACGGCTCGAGGATGTTGTGCGGCAGGAAACTGCGCCGGATATTATTACCGCGCGGGCGTTTTCGTCATTGAAAAATATACTTGATATGACCGTCCCATGGACATCTAAAAATAATGCGATTGAGATGTTTTTGATGAAGGGCGCATCGGTACAGGATGAGATTGATGAGGCCAAAGCGACGTATAATTTTGGGTATAAAATCCTTCCCGCGCATTCTGATCAGGGCTGTGTCATGCACGTCACATCTGTTCGTTCAGCAAATTAACAGACGAATCTATTGGCGCATTAAATAAAAATGTATGTGTATAATGTACGTTTCGTAATCCCACGTTTCCTTGACGTTTGCAATTTTTAATAACATAATGTACTTACTTTTTTAAATGCAGTATTTCATGTCTTCAGCGGTATACGCGAGGGGCGGATTGATAGGTTTGTAATGAAAAATTCATTGAAAGTTTTAGCGGTCGCAAATCAGAAGGGCGGTGTTGGGAAAACAACAACCGCCATTAATCTTGCGACGGCCTTGGCCGCGGTCGGGCAGCGCGTTTTGTTGATTGATATGGACCCGCAGGGTAATGCCTCGACCGGATTGGGTATTAAGCGCGTTGATATTGATGTCAGTATGTATGAAGTTTTGTTTCGCGAGGTAACGCTTGAACAAGCCGCGAAGAAAACGCGCGTTCCGGGTCTGGACGTTGCCCCATCCACCGTGCATTTATCAGGTGCGGAGATTGAGCTTGTGACGGCACGTCGCCGTGAATCACGCTTGCGTGAGGCATTGCAGCATACCAGCGGTTATGATTATGCCATTATTGATTGCCCGCCGTCGTTAAACCTGTTGACGCTAAATTCATTAGTGGCGGCAGAGGGCGTTATTGTGCCGCTTCAGTGTGAGTTTTATGCGCTTGAGGGGCTTAGCCATCTTTCAAAGACAATTGAGCGTGTCCGTGCCAATTATAATCCTGAGCTCGAGATACGCGGCGTTTTGCTAACTATGTATGATCGCCGGAATAACCTTTCTGAAATGGTTGCGGCCGATGTGCGGCAGCATTTTGGCGATAAAGTATATAAAACCGTTATACCGCGTAATGTCCGTGTGTCCGAGGCGCCGTCGTTCGGCCTTCCGGCGATTGTGTATGATATGAAATGCCCGGGCGCGCAGGCCTATATCCGCCTCGCGTCGGAGGTTATACAGCGTGAGCAACGTTTGTATGGTAATGATAGAAAGAAAATAACGAAGCGTGCGGCGTGATGAGTGAACCTGACCACGAAAAAGATGAAGATATTGCCCCTGTTAAAAAACGTGGTCTTGGCCGCGGTTTAGATGCGTTGTTTAGTGATGACGAAGGGGATTACGCCGGTGCCGTTGCGTCAGATAATGTTCCTGCGTCAAGCGGTGTTCACACTATCGGCGTTGAGCTTATTCAGCCAAACGCGTCACAGCCGCGTCAAACATTCCACAATGACACTATTGATGAACTTGCCGAATCAATTAAGCAATATGGTGTTCTTCAACCGATTATCGTGCGTAAGAAAGGTGACTCGGGGTCATACGAAATCGTTGCCGGCGAACGGAGATGGCGCGCGGCGCAGATGGCGCAGCTTCATGAAATTCCCGTCATCATCATGGATAAGGGTGACGAAGAAACGCTTGAAATTGCCTTGGTCGAGAACCTTCAGCGCGAAAATTTAAATCCGCTGGACGAGGCCGAGGGTTATAATCGCCTCGCCGAGCAGTATGGTTATAGCCATGAAAAAATCGGAACGGCTGTTGGTAAAAGCCGTTCCTATGTCGCCAATATTGTCCGTCTGTTGGGACTTTCACCGAAAGTCCGTAATTACCTTCGTGATGGGGATTTAAGTGTCGGCCATGCCCGTGCGCTGCTGAAAGCCCCTGATGCAGAGCGTCTTGCCGATAAGATTGTTGCAAATGACTTGAGCGTGCGCGATGCTGAAAAACTTGCGTCAGAGGATAAGGGGGAAGCGCCAAAGCCAAAAGCATCAAAATCGACCAAGCCGCCTAAGGATGCCGATACACTCGCGCTTGAAGAGGAAATGACAAATATGCTTGGCATGAAGGTCCAGATTGTTACTAGCGACGATACGTTGTCCGGCACAATCAAAATACAGTATAATTCACTTGATGCGCTCGATAAGTTGTTGAAGCGCCTTACGTTTTTGCCTGAGGACGAAGATATTTAGTCATGTTCGGTTTTTTTAAGGGCAAGAAAAACGATAAAAAAGGGCCGACCGCCAAGCAAACCAATAAAACGCCTGCCTCTAATTCAAAGCAACGCAGCCCCGAAAGTATTGCCCTGCGCGAACGTGTTAAGAAACAAATTGCCGCCAAACGCGAAGAATTGGGTCCGGAAGCCATCGAAAAAATGCAAAAATTTGTAAAGATCGAGGCCGCCAAAAACGAACTTAAATCCGCTATTGATGGCGACCGCAAGCAGGAGTTGATTGACGAAATCCGTTATATGATGGATGATGATAAATTAAAATAAATCAAATGTTTATGTCATTGTCACGCAGGATGGAATTTCATCTTTGACAGCCGTTTGCAGAGAATCTGCCTTGTATCCGCCACCAATCATCGTGTTTACACCGGCCGTTGCAACGGAAATAGTTGTTTCAATACTGATTTGATCAATGTCGTGGTCGGACATGGCAATGATACGCGTGTCGGTTGCTTCATCCCTTAATATTTTGATCAATTCATATGCACGGCGTTCATCATCCTTAATGCGCATTATACAAATTGCAATATTGTGTGTTTTGCAGAATTCAGGTGCTACGCTTGGAATATGCGTATAATACACCTCGTGCCCGTCACGTTTTAGAATGGTGCTGACTTTTTTACAAAAGCCCATGCAGCCGTCAACAATAAGTACTCTCATATTTTTTCCCACACGCCCTTAACGCCCCGCAAATTGCAAGGCGACATATAAAACCAGTTTAAAATAAAAATGATTAAAATTTTATGAAAATTACCTCGCCGTAAGATAAATGTTGATGATTTGGCAAAAACACAACACATTTGGTGTAATAACAGGACATTAATATCCGTGACGACGCCATGACGACGGTTGATGATATTGTAAAAAATATACAGAACAAATGCGATAACGGCGCATCCATTGATGGACGTGTTGTGTTTGATTTTGGCACGGATGGGTGCATATATGTCGACGGGCGTGTTAATCCGGCAAAGGTGTCTGTATCTGACAGTGACGCCGATACGCGGTTTATCTGTTCGTTTGACACTTTCAAGAAAATTGCTAAGAAGGAATTAAGTGCAATTCAGGCGTATATGACTGGCAAAGTCAGGATTAAAGGGTCGATATCACTGGCGACCCAGTTAAACAGGTTACTGGAAGGATAATTTTATGTGTCGCAAGAAAGTGTTTTTTAAAATTTGTGTTGTGTTAGTGGTTGCCCTGGCCCTGCTTTTTGGGCTTATCATGCTTGTAGGTGACCAACATCTTGACCAACTTAAACATAGTCTCTCACTCGGCACGATTATATTGCTCGTGGTCATTTTAAACGTGGTGTCCTTTATTTGTTTTATTGTTATGTACGGCGCGTATCAGTGGATACGTACGGATTTGAAAGATGATGAGAAGGTTATTCCGCTTGAGCAGGAAGTGACCGCACGTGATAAAGAGGATAGAGCCTAACTTGCGGCCTCATACGCGTTTATAATACGCGTGATTTCGGCTCCCATTTTCGTGGCGTCATCGTTGATTTTAAAAATCCCAATCAATTTATTATCGGGACTCATCAAATACGTAAATGATGAATGATCAACGGTATAATCCGACATTTCGTCTGTTTTTACCTTACTCGCATACACTTTGTATGTTTTCTTGATCGCGTCAATTTGTTCCTGTGAGCCCGTTAAACCAATAAGATTGGGGCTGAATAGGGCAACATATTCTTTAAGCACATCCGGTGTATCGCGTTCGGGATCAACGGATACAAATATCGGGTATATTTTTGAAATGTGTGCGCTATCGATTTCTTCCAGCGCCAATAACATTTTTTGTAGTTCTGTCGGGCAAATCGTCGGACAGTATGTAAAGCCAAAGTAAATAAGCTTGAATTTATCACTATAATCCTTATCCGTGACTGTGTCGCCGTCATGATTAATAAGCTCAAACCCGCCGCCGATCTGCGAACTAACGAGAAGATCATTAATGCCGGCAGTGCCGCCGGACAGTTTTTGTGATTTCACATACTGCGCGTACGCGATTAAGGAAACGGTCAGTAAAACCGCACAGAATAAAATGATAAATCGTGTTTTTGGTGTCATAGTTGTCCCATATCAATTTTCATTGATATGGCACAACTTCCGTGATTTTAAAAGGGAGAATTTATAAAACGCCTAACATTTCACTAACTAGTGGGTGGCGCACGATGTCAGTCTTTTGCAGGCGGACAACGGCTACGTTTTCCAGCTTATCAAGGCGGTTTGATATGTCATCAAGACCGGACATGCCGTCAAGCAGGTCACTTTGATCCGGATCGCCGGTGACAACCATTGTGGAGTGCCAGCCTAGGCGGGATAAGATCATCTTAAGCTGCTGGTACGTACAGTTCTGGGCCTCATCAATCACGACAAAGGCGTTGTTCAGTGTACGCCCGCGCATAAAACCGATTGGTGCGATTTCAATTTTGTCCTCTTCCATGTACTGGCGTACTTTTTTGCCGCCCAGGCGGTCGCCAAGCGCGTCATAAAGTGGGCGTAGGTACGGTGCCATTTTTTCATTCATATCGCCTGGCAGGTATCCAAGACTTTCACCAGCCTCCATCGCCGGACGGGACAGAACGATTTTATCAACGTCACCGGCCTCTAATGCCTCAACGGCGGCGGCGATGGCCAGATATGTTTTCCCCGTTCCCGCCGGACCGATGGCCAGTGACAGGTTATAATTTTCTATGGATTCCATCAGGACTTTTTGTCCATCCGACCGCGGCTTGATTTTTTTCATGTATTTTTTGTCGCGCATGCGGTCGATTTCTTCATCGAGAGGATGCCAGTCCGCCTTCCCGCCGTTTGGTGAATCAAATATTGGCTGGACGATGCCGTTTTCGTAGTCAACATGTGCGTGTTGTGCGCGAGATTTACGTGCTTTTTTAGGCATAATGTGGCTCCTTCTTTGGTTGTGTTTTTCCCCTACGTGTGAGTATGTGAACCCCTTTCGGCGCTCGTTTTAGACAAAAAAAAGCCCGCACAGCAAAGTGGCGGGCCATTTTTGAGTAAAATTTCTGAATCTGAAAGATCAAGGATATCGGTATACAAGAACGGTAACAAATCTAGAATGGGTTTGACGAAGCGGCTGCTTCAGGAAACTTTCTAACCTGATTCTATCAAAAAAAGTGGTCGCCGTCACATTATTAATTGCTAAAATAAAATTATGAACAGGAAGATCCACAATAATTCTGGAAATGCGAATCTAACAGATGCCGGTACGGACATGGAATCGGGGGATGAGGGGCTATCGAAAGAGATTGACGATGAAAAATCATTACAGGCCCTTAAGGTTATGAAGGACCGCGGCCTTATATCCGATGCGGAATATCAGGCCCGTTTGAAGGATTTTACCTAAATACATCCATCGGCACGTATTGGCACGGAACATGCAACACCATCTTTAGAAATATGTTTTTAAAGAAGGGTATTTGCGATGTTGCAGGCACGATTTTGTGATGAAAAACAAGATGTTAATAAGGATGAGCGTGAGGGAAAACCCCTATCCCATCTGAATGTGTTTATTCAACAGGAAATGGAAGTTTTTACCCAAGACACGGCAAAAGCCGCCCAGATGCGGGAACGTATCACGCCGGAAATGCTCGTCCGTATTCAGAAAATGAACCATAGTGAGGCGAATCTTTATAACTCCCTCAAACGTTTGTATCGCGAACGGGAAACAATTGTGAAGAAAGTGTCCGATAAAAAGAACCATAAGGTAACAAAAATGTACTTTCACTCCCTTGGCGTATTGGATGATGCAATTACACGGACGCAGGCGACACTTGAAAACAGCAAGCGTATGAAGGATGAGGTCATGGAATGGGTATTATCCTCGCCGCATCCCGTTGCGCCAGAAAGCTATGTGTAAGATTACGTATAAAGCGATGTGTAACGAATCGATTTGATTTCACGGCGTTCTTACCTATACTCCCCGCATGTCTGAATCCATAAATACGATTACCGATGATGATTTGCAGAAAATCAGTCTGCATCAGCTTGATTTGACGTTTCGCAAGTCACGTTTGTACCCGTATATCTATCTGAACAATCCGAAAAGTGCCTGTAGCGCCGTTAAGCTGAATTTGAAGCGACAGGAGGCGCCAGACGCCAAAAATTTGAAGTTTGAGCGTAATCCCGACCTGACTCAGCTTGATAAAAACTTCACCTTTTCCTTCGTGCGTAATCCG
>JAUICS010000403.1 GCA_030427765.1 Alphaproteobacteria bacterium | reverse complement strand
CACCCGAAATAAAACCCAGTTAAAGGTCGAATATAAACTGGTCTGGCGCAATTACACGAAAGGGGCGTTTCCGTTCCACATCGTGCCGAAATCAACGCCGCTTCTGATCGGCGATAAAATCTATATGGGGACGTCTGCCGCCAAAATGCTGTGTATTGACCGTTTGTCAGGTGACAATATCTGGGAATACCATGCGGCGGGTGCGGCGGATCGTAAGGGTATTTGGTCATCCCCCGCGCATCACAACGGCCGGATATATTTCGGTGCGTATAACGGATGTATGTATTGTCTGGATGCGGAAACGGGGGCGGAAATCTGGAAAAATCCGGCATGTGAATGGATTGGATCAACACCGCTGATCGTACCAAAACATAACATGCTATATATAGGTCTGGAATATCAACGCCCAAGAATGCAGGGCAGTAACGCCGCGCTTGACCTTGATACCGGTACGCGTATCTGGGAAACGGGGCAAAAGAAGTTTCAACATGGTTCGGCCGCGTATTGGGAAGAGGATGACTATGTTGTGTTTGGAAACGCTGACCATGATGTAACCGCATATGACGCAAAAACGGGTAAGGTTGCCTGGAAATACGAAACGGAGCGTTCAATTAAGTATCCTCCGGCGATTGATGTTGATCGAAAATATGTCGTTGCGGCATCGTTCGATGGCAATATATATGTCTTTAATGTAAAAACAGGCGAAAAACTGGCGGCCATTCAGACGGATGATATTACTTACTCAACGCCGCTTATCGCATTCGATAAAATTTTCTGTGGGTCCGGTGACCGCCATATGTACATTATTGATGCAAACACACTCGAATTAATCGAGAAACGTGATTTTGGTGCGCGAATTTATAGTTCACCAACCGTCATTGATGATCGTGTGTTGTTTGGCACAAGTGGCGGCCTGATTGTCGAGATGGAGCCGGATACCCTTGATGTCGTCGGGAAAACCCAGCTTCCTGACGCGATTACAAACGCCATTCAGTCCACGGAAGGCGGGCGTTATATCTATGCATCGACGCATATGAACGAGCTGTATGCCATTCGCCGCCGACGCATCGGCTAATCGATTTTTTAAGGTTATCCAAGGGGTTTTATAAATAACTGTTGATAATGCTGATTTTTTTTAGCATAATTTACGTACGTGGTTCGTTCAGCAGCCACTTTTCTAAATTTTTTCAAATTCTACCGAATAAATATTCAGGTTTTTAAAATGATGTACCCTATGAAGAAGCATTCCTTGCGCAAAGGTTATTGTCTGGTCACGGCGCTAATGGTTATTGGTGTTCCTTGTTTATGGAGCGCGCCGGCACTATCGCAAATGGCCACCCAAATGAACCATCAGGCGGCGATGCCGATGGGTGGGCCGATGAATGCACCGATGGGCGGGCAAATGGGCTACGCAAACGAACGTGTGCTATCACTGGCCGAGGCGGTTGCAACGGGTGTTGCAACAAATCCGGAGTTTGGTGAGGTTACAAATAACCGTCAAGCGACCGAGCAAGAGCTAGAGCAGGCTTGGGCACAGTATTTCCCATCCGTGGATGTTGAGGCAGACGGCGGATATGAATATACGGACAGTCCGACAACGCGTGCGGGTGTCGGTGATGATACGGAAGAATTGGCACGCTATAATGCGCAAGTGTCATTAACCCAGCTTCTTTTTGATGGTTTCGAAACATATTACGAAGTCGAGCGTCAGGAAAACAGAACACTTTCTGCCGATCACCGTGTGCGCGAAGTGTCGGAGCTTGTTGGTTTGGATATCGTTGAGGCGTATCTGGAAGTTATTCAGCAGCGTGATTTGCTGGCCGTTGCACGCGATAACGTGAGAATACATCTTCAAATCCTCGACCAGATTGAACAAGG
>JAUICS010000402.1 GCA_030427765.1 Alphaproteobacteria bacterium | reverse complement strand
TAAGAAAATCAATGTTGATTTGTAGTACCATCGGCATTAATCCAAGGACTGTTGTCACAGTTGTCAGAAGAACCGGACGCAGACGTTGTGCCCCCGTGCGAACAATCAATTCCTTGACCGGCGCATCTTTCATCGTTGCGCGCATATAATCAAACGTATCTATAAGGACAATGTTGTTGTTCACAATCACACCGGCCAGCGCGATAATCCCGACACCAGTCATCACAATACCGAATGCCTGACCGGTGATAAGCAGCCCCATCATCACACCGATAGTCGACATGATCACCGCCGTTAAAATCAAAAACGCGCTATAAAAACTGTTAAACTGCGTCACCAGAATGATCGCCATGGCAAAAATCGCGATAAAAAACGCCTGCATCAAAAATTCCTGCGCCTCGCGCTGGTCCTCGTCCTGCCCTTTAAAGGTCACACGTATACGCGGATCAATTTTATCCTTGTTCTCGGCAAGCCAGTGTTTCACCATCGCCGTTTTTTCCGCAACGTTCACGCCATCACGCACATTTGCCTGTATCGTAATTATCCGGCGCTGGTCCGAACGGTTAATATTGCCGGTTGCCGGTTTTGCCATAGGCGTTACGAAACTGCTTATCGGGACATATCCCTGCGCACCAAACACACAGACGCGCTCCAACTGGTCAAGCGTACTGTTATGACGCTGGTGCCGCAAAACAATATCAATTTCGTCATCACTGTCATCCGGACGATATTCCCCGACCTCAAGTCCATTTGTTACCATGCGTATGTAAAATCCGATTGTGGTTACATCAATGCCAAATTTCGCCGCCTGCCCACGGTCTATTTTATATTCCCAGTCAATGCCCGGTAACGGCAAACTGTCTTCCACCTCAATAAAATCGTCATCCTGCTCAATAACGCCGCGCACATAATGCGTTATGGGTTCAAGAAGCTGAGGAAATTCCGACGCAAGCTGTATTTGAATATCCTTACCGCTTTGCGGACCGCCTTGCTGCTCCCGTGTTTCGATACGTATACCGGCAAGATCGGATGTTCTGTCCTTTATGGTATCAAGTATGGCACTGGCCTGTGGACGTAATTGCCAGTCCTTAAATTCTATCTGCACTTGCCCGATTACATCCTCGGCCACTTCCGTACCGCTTTGTTCGGATTTACCTGTACGTGTATATAACGTCTTAATGCCGTCCACACCGATGATACGCTGCTCAACCTCACTTACCAGTTTTTCCTGTTCATAAATCGATAAATTGCCCCGCGCATGAACAAGAATGGATGCGAGTTCCGGCTCAACCTCCGGGAAAAATTCTACGCCTTTACCGAACTTTCCGTACGCCATGACAACCGTAATCAAAATTAAAACCGTAACAAACAGAACCAAAAACGGATGCGCCAGCGCCTTGTTTAACGTCTTGATATAACGCCCTGTAAAGCCTGTAATACTACTTACATCACCTGTTTCCGCCGCCGCCAGATTGGCCAGAATCTCTGGATCACTGGCCGCACCAGGCTTTCCGAAAATAGCGCCGAGGGTTGGGACGAAAATAAGCGCCATCAATAATGACGATGCAAGAACTGCAATCAATGTAATCGGCATGAATTTCATAAATTCGCCAACAATATCCGGCCAGAACAGAAGTGGCGCAAACGCGACAAGCGTCGTAATCGTTGATGTTGTGATCGGCCATGCCATCCGCTTGGCGGCAACAGCATACGCCTCCTGCTTCGGCAGGCCTTCCGCCATTTTCCTATCGGCAAGCTCCGTCACCACAATCGCGCCGTCGACCAGCATCCCGACAGACAGAATAAGCGAGAATAGCACAACGATGTTCACGGTAAGGCCCATAGCATAGAGAACAAGAATTCCGGTCAGGAATGCCCCCGGAA
>JAUICS010000401.1 GCA_030427765.1 Alphaproteobacteria bacterium | reverse complement strand
GAATGATGCCACCTGCACAATAACGGAAACAGTTTCCAGAACAAACAGGCCGCCGATAATCGCCAGAACAAGCTCATGTTTTGTGGCCACGGCAATACTGCCAAGCCCTGCACCCATCGACAAAGACCCCGTATCGCCCATAAACACGGCGGCGGGTGGTGCGTTATACCAAAGAAATCCCATTCCGGCCCCAATGAGTGCACCGCAGAGGATGGCAAGCTCACCCGTTCCATCAATATAATGAATTTGTAGATATTCCGCGAAATCAAATCGCCCGACAATGTAACTGATTAGCCCGAAACACGCGGCGGCAATCATCACCGGTACAATCGCCAACCCGTCCAGACCGTCCGTTAAATTGACGGCGTTTGCAGAGCCAACAATCACAAACGTACCAAACACAATAAAAAACATTCCAAGCGGCAACAGGTAGTTTTTGACGAATGGAATAGCAAGGCCACCGGCCTCATCCGCAGGAAATAACTGCATAAGCAAATATACCGCAAGCGCGGAAGCCGAAAATTCAAGAAAAAGCCGCAGACGGCCGGATATACCGTGATGGGACCGTTTCGTAAGTTTCTGGTAATCGTCCATAAATCCGATTGTGCCGAATGCGATAATTACCCCAAGGACAATCCATACAAATTTATTCGTTAAGTCGGCCCACAAAATTGTCGATACGCCGGCCGATAATAAAATCATCAACCCGCCCATTGTCGGCGTTCCGGTTTTTTTCAAATGTGTTTCCGGGCCATCCGCGCGAATTGGCTGCCCCTCCCCCTGTTTTTTCTTAAGCCAGCGTATAAGACCCGGCCCGATTAAAAAACAGATAACCAGCGCCGTCATAACGGCACCACCGGTACGAAATGTGATGTACCGGAACAGGTTAAAAACCGTGTAATCTTCCGCGAGTGGAAATAGAAGGTTATAAAGCATTAGGATGTTTTAAACGTTTTTTGCAAGTGCGCCAAGGCCCGAGATATCCACAAGGACGCTTATCTACAGTCTAATCTTAGAGAAAACGGTACGCCTTTCGCACTTCGTCCTCATCAAAAAACGGCATGGTTTGATTGCCGATAATCTGGCCGCGTTCATGCCCTTTACCGGCTATCACAACGGAGTCACCCTCTGTCGCGCTCTTAATCGCTTCCGCAATCGCATGGCTACGATCACCAATATCCTTTGCATCAGGAATCGATTTTAGTATATCGGCACGGATTTTTTGCGGATCTTCACTACGCGGATTATCGTCCGTCACGATACCTATATCTGCATATTTTTTGGCAACCTTACCCATTAACGGGCGTTTTTCACTGTCACGGTCACCGCCACAGCCAAACACGCAAATTAAACGGCCTGATGTATGTTTGCGCAAGTTAACCAATGCCTTCTCAAGTGCATCTGGCGTATGCGCGTAATCAACAAAAACCTTTGCCCTGCGCGGATGCCCGTCAATCAACTGCATACGTCCCGGCGGGGGGGTGACCTCCGGCAATAATTCCACAATATCTTTTAAACTATGTTTTTGCATATCAATGGTTTTCATGACAAAGACAAGTGCCGTAAGCAGGTTATAAACCTGGAATTCCCCGTATACATTAAGCGATAGATCGTAATCCTCACCAAAGATATTTACGCATACGTTCTGACCGTCTGGACGGGTTTTGATGGACTTGATTTTTATATCGGAGGTTTTGCTATTTCCTATTTTTACAATCGTATTGCCCTTCTTACGGGCCCTGCCAAGAAAGTCCTTTGAGTCTTCAAAATCGGTATTCACGATGGCCGTATATTTTTCACCGTTCGGCAGCAGGTCAGAAAACAAACGCATTTTCGCCGCTTTATAATCCTTAAACGATTTATGATAATCCAGATGATCATGCGACA
>JAUICS010000400.1 GCA_030427765.1 Alphaproteobacteria bacterium | reverse complement strand
AAATGTCGTCCTGGTATTCTCGAAAGACCCGGCCCATGTTGATTCCGTGCCGCTACGAAATGAGCGATTGTTGCATCGCCTCGGTAAGGCTGCCGAACGGCGCGGCGACGAATTTGATCCAAATTCTGTAAGGGGTATCAGCAACAATCCGGCCGTTGCCAAACATATTGAAATTGTCGCCAATCTGGGCCAGCCGCGCGAACAGCATAATACAATAAACCTTAGCCGCATTCGTGAGGAAATTGAGCGCCATCACGCGCGTTTAAAACGTAATAAAATGCGGTATCATTTCCTGTACCGCGTCAGCCCGACCGAATGGCGTAATGATGCCGTGCGTTTTCTATCGACCCCGCTTGATGAAAAACGCAGGGTGAAAAGCCAGAAACGTATTGAGAGAGAAATCCCCGATTGTGACCCGAGTGATGAAGTTCACATGGTCGAGGTATCGATGGCGAATGGGCGTGGGCACCAACTTGATGCGATTGACCGTTCAAGCCGTTTCGGGAGTGCCGCATCTTATTTTTCTGACAAATTACATATTGTATCGGGTGACCAGGATGAAATTATCCGTCCGCAATTCTGGGCCTATTCCGAAGCAATGCGCCTGGGACGCCCACCTTATGAGGCCGGTCATATAAAAGAGGCTCCGCAGATCCAGGGACCGTTAACACCGTATGATCCGCGTATGTTTAGCATGACGTATTTAAACCGGATGAAAAACCATTTCGCAAATGGGGCAATTCGAGGTGTCTATAGCATTTTAAGTGATGAGGATAAAAAGCATAAAATGCCGTTTTATCGTGTAGTTGGCTATAGCTTACTGGCTATTCTATATGGTGCCCTTATATGGGTAACGGGGGATAAGGCACGTGCATTATTTACAGGCATGATGCAATTGCTATCCGGTCCGCTTCGTGCCATTGCGCCGGAAATGATGGCGCAGTTTGAAAAACGGAAAAGTCACGATGTGGACCAGTTAAACCGACCTGATGAACTGTATCATCCTCTTGTTAAGAACCGCCTTGATATATCTGAAAGCGGTATGGTCGATCCGGAAAAAGCATTACCATTTATGTTGGTGGTTGATGCACGTAAAGAAAACGTAATTTTGCCCCGCGGTATTGATAAACCCGTTGCCGATTTTCGTAGCCATCTAGCGATTGAAGAACAGCTTGATACGATGGGGGCGCATGAAGGGGCAGTATTCTCTCGCCTTAAGATCAACAATATGGAAGATGTTTTATATGTTGAGCAGCCTGATCCGCCATTCGGGCAGGATTTATTTTACCTGATTGGAAAGAACGTTGTTTATGCGCGTCTTCGTCCCGATCTAGTGAATCCTCACGCACGTCCGATGAAGTTCGATGTCTATAAAATGTGGCGTGAGCTGAAAACGTCAGATGACCCGAGTGAGGTTGTTTATGCCCGTTTTTATGAAGATGAAGATGGAATATTCCATGTGAAGCCGATGGACAAAGACGCGTTTGTTGCCGGTTTAAAGGCGGAAACCCAGACGTCAGTTCGGCGGACAATATCGCCGGAAGTTACAGAAACGTTGAGTGTTTTTGGGGAATGGAGCCGTCATGTTCGCGATGATTATCTTACAGAACATGAAATCAGCGCTGCCGCGAAAGAACGTCGTTTGAGCACACGTATATGGCGTGCCGTATTTGGTGGTAAGCAACCCACACGCGACCATCCGGAACGTCGTAAATCCGCCGTGTCGCAAATTTTTGCAGAACGGTGTGATTTGGACGCTGCCAATGAAATGTCCGGTGTTGTTGTGGATGAAAAAGCAACAGGGGCAGAGCAAGGCCGTGATGCCGCAAATGATGGTGTGGCATCTCTTAATCGCTAAAACCGTATACAAACGCAATTGTCCCTAAT
>JAUICS010000032.1 GCA_030427765.1 Alphaproteobacteria bacterium | reverse complement strand
AAAAAACAACATTGAACCGCGCAAACAAAACGGGCGGCGTATTACCACCGCCGAAACCATTCCTCTCGTGCAATACGCCCTTGCCGGTGATCTTGCCTTCAAGATCGGCAAAACAATGGCGGAGCTTCAGATGGGCGGCGTATGTTTAAGTTCCATTCCGCCGAGCTGGATCGATGTTGAATTCCGAAAACGCGACAACCCGGATGATTATGGTTTCGATGCCACGATTGACCATGTCAGTGTTGCGCCGATTATATCACTGGTGAACAGCTCACGTTTCATTGCCACACCGTGTATGAGTGTCACGGATAAAGGCGGCGTTAACATCAATGCCGATGTATCCGCAATGGCGATTGCTACGGGATGTCAGGCACGAAAACTTGTCTTCCTAAGTGACGTTGACGGCGTTCTTGTGGATGGCGAGGTTGTGTCCGTTCTGACCGACATTGAAATTCCACAGTTGATCAAAGACGGCAAAGTCACCGACGGCATGCAAGTAAAACTGGAGAGCTGTCTGGAGGCTCTCGACGAAGGCGTACGCCGTATTCACCTTATTAACGGGTTTAAATCCGGTGCACTGGCAAGAGAAATATACGACCCAATTGGCGCAGGAACAATGATCCTGCGTGCGGCAGATAAAGACCGTTACATAAAGGAATTAGACCTAAACAAAACATAAACCAAAAACGAACAGGAGAGTTACCATGACAACAAACACAGCAATGAAAGAGACAGACATGACAGGACACAATATGCATGACCGTGTTAAGGCGGCGGAAGACATCCATATCAATACATACAAACATTTTGATATTATTCTGGAACGCGGCGAAGGCGCATATCTGTATGATGTTGAAGGTAAAGAGTATCTGGATTTCATGTGCGGGTACGGCGTGACATCACTTGGCCATTGCAGTCCGATTTTACAAAAAGCCATTCGTGATCAGGCCGAAAAGCTGATTATCTGTGCGGCCAGCTATATGACCGAGCCGCGTATCAAAGCCGCCGAGCTTTTGGTCAACAATTGTTGCCAAGACGCCGTCTTTTTCTGCAATTCAGGCACCGAGGCCGTTGAAGGCGCGTTAAAATTCGCACGCAAATGGGCCTATAAAACAAAGGGACCAGAAGCCAACGAAATCATCTATTTTGAAAATGCGTTCCACGGCCGTTCAATGGGATCGGCATCCATAACACAGAAACGTCATACTCAGCCATATTACGGACCATATTTAGAGGGTACAAAAATGGCAAAATTCAATGATCTGGAATCGGTTAAGGCGGTTATGTCCGATAAAACTGCAGCGGTCATTTTTGAACCCATTCAAGGCGAAGGCGGTTTATTCCCCGGCACAAAAGAGTTTTTCGAAGGCCTGCGTGAACTATGCAACACATATCAAGTTGCCATGATCTCTGATGAAATCCAAACCGGTATGGGCCGATTGGGCACCGTGTTTGCACATTCTTATTTTGATTATGAACCGGACATCGTGACACTTGCAAAAGGTATCGGCGGCGGATTCCCTGTTGGTGCGGTTATGGCCAAGAAACATATCGCGCAGGTTATTGAACCGGGTGACCACGGAACAACATACGGTGCAAACCCGCTAGCATGCCATGTTGTGCATACGGTTGTGTCCGAAATCATAAAACCGGAATTCCTAAACCATGTGAAGGAAATGAGCGATTATCTCCTAACCAGGCTGAATGAAATGAAAGACCGTTCCAACGCGATTAAAGACGTTCGCGGCCATGGTTTAATGATCGGTATCGACACTGTATACGACATCAAAAAATTGATGGACGCGTTACTTGAAAACGGTTTGATCACAAGTCAGGTCGGTAAAAACACATTGCGCTTCATTCCCCCACTTACGATTGGCAAGAAGGAGGCGGACGAGGCACTTGAAAAACTTGAATACGTATTGAAAGAAGGGAACCTCTAATGGCATCAACCTCCCCTGCCCATTTTCTGGACCTGCCGGATGTCGGCGCCGATGAATTAAAGGCGATTCTAAAATCGGCGCACGAGATGAAACGCGTGAAGTTCACACCGCCGCAACATTTTAGCGGTATGTCGCTTGCCATGATTTTTGACAAAAAAAGCACGCGTACCCGCATCAGTTTCGAGGTTGCGATGAAGCAGCTTGGTGGTCACACCATCGTGATGAATGCGGAGGAAATCCAGTTATCCGGCGCAGAAAGTCTGGAAGATACAGGGAAGGTTCTATCCCGTTTTGTGGATGCCGTTATGATCAGGATGAGTAACCACGACATTCTATCGGAACTGGCATCCCATTCGACAATACCGTTTATCAACGGCCTGACCGACCATTCGCATCCGTGCCAGATTATGGCCGACCTGATGACGGTTGAGGAAAAACTGGGTGATCTTAGCGGCCGTAAGGTCGCATGGTATGGCGACTATAACAACGTTGCTCGTACATGGGGTCAAGCGGCAAAACTGTTTGATTTCGATATGGCCTTTGCCGTGCCGGAAGATCAGCACGCAGACATTACCGACTTTACGGCAACATGCAATGCAAAACTGGCCGCTCAGGATGCCGATATTCTGGTTACCGACACGTGGGTATCGATGGGGCAAGAAGGCAAAGGCACCGAAAAATTCGAACCGTTCAAAGTGACGGGCGATTTGTTTTCGGCGGCAAAAGACCATGCCATATTCATGCACTGCATGCCCGTGCACCGCGGCCATGAAGTTTCGGATGATGTGTTGTCATCCGCGAAAAGTGTGATATACGATGAGGCAGAAAACAGGCTTCATGCGCAGAAAGCGATACTTATGTGGTGTCTAAAAGACACGAATGTAAAGGTTTAGAAAAAGGAGACGACATGTCCAAAGGAAAAGTAGTACTCGCATATTCAGGTGGATTGGATACATCTGTCATTTTGAAATGGTTGTTGGAGGAAGGATATGAAGTTGTCGCATACCTTGCCGATATCGGTCAGCAGGAAGATTTCGAAGCCGCGAAGAAAAAGGCCCTGGCGATTGGCGCATCAAGCGTTTACATCGAAGACCTGAAAGAAGAATTCGTAACCAACTACATCATTCCGTCCATTCAGGCAAATGCGGTTTATGAAGGGCGTTACCTGCAAGGCACGGCGGTGGCACGACCACTGATCGCCAAACGTCATATCGAAATTGCCGAACGTGAAAATGCCGAATTCGTATCGCACGGCGCGACGGGCAAGGGTAATGATCAGGTACGTTTCGAATTGTCATTCTACGCCCTTAACCCCGACATTCAGGTTTTGGCCCCATGGAAAATGCGGGAATTCCTTGACCGTTTCCGTGGACGTACGGACATGCTTCATTATGCCGAACAACACGGCATTCCGGTAACGGCATCACGCTCCAAACCGTATAGTGAGGATGAGAACCTTCTGCACATCTCACATGAGGCCGGCGTTTTGGAAGACCCGAATACTGTGTGTGCGGAGGATATCTATTCCCGTACAACATCACCGGAAAAGGCACCGGACACACCGGAAACAATCGCCATTACGTTTAAGGACGGCGTACCGCTTCATATTGAAAATCTGGATGATGGCACTACGAAGACAGAGCCGCTTGATATGTTCCTATACCTGAACGAAATCGGCGGCAAGCACGGCATAGGCCGTCTGGATATGGTCGAAAACCGTTTTGTCGGCATTAAATCCCGCGGCGTTTATGAAACACCGGGCGGGACAATACTTCATAACGCTTTGCGTGATCTTGAAGGTTTGGCTATGGACCGTGAGGTTTTGAAACTACGTAATCAATTCTCGCTAAAAATTGCCGAATTGATTTATAACGGTTTCTGGTTCTCACCAGAAATGGATTTCCTAATGACCGCAATATACAAATCACAGGAACTGATCGACGGCACGGTTCAGGTAAAATTGTTTAAGGGCGTCGCCTATCCGGTTGCACGTACATCAACAACATCACTGTATGATGAGGAATTATCATCCATGGATATTGAAGGCGGATACAATCAGGAAGATGCCGAAGGCTTCATCAAGATTAACGCCATCCGGTTAAAGGCCCATAGCGGCATTTTAAAACACACAGTCACACGCAAGGATAAAGCGGCTTAAGCCGCTTTTTCTTTATAACCTTGGGCTGCATAACCTTGGGCTGCATAAGCCGCTTTTTTCTTACCCGCGGCCTAGGGCGGATGTTACATGTGACGCTGTGTCTATATCTGGTGCAATAATCGCACCGCGCTTAGGATGTTGCGGATCATATTCCAGACCATCCAGATCGGTCATGACATATCCCATCTCTCTTAAAAATGGTTGCCACGGCATGACATCATTAAATTTTGCCTGACCATATATTAATGCATCAACTTTGCCTTCCAGTATTTGTAAGAAATCAAATCCGGCAATACGATTCGATAATACAACATCATTAAATGTATCTTTTAAACGTTGATATTCTGGACTATCAAGTTTGTAGGTCTTTTCCGCGCCATGCAACAAGGTCATGTTTTTAACACCATGGACAGGTGCCTCACAATCCATTTTCACAACATTATTCCCATCGTCATAAAATATACCGCGCCCCTTTAGCGCATAGTACATTTCATCTGATTCTGGAAAGTAAATCCAACTTGCGACGGTTTCTCCATCTACACGCAAAGCGACCATCATGTTGTAACGATCACCTCCCGCAGCATATTCTTTTGTGCCATCAATAGGATCAAGGACAAACACATACCCATCATCGTCCAGGTGCTTTATGGATGCTGTCCCCATATCCACGCCTTCTTCACCGATAACACGAATATCCGGAAACACATGACGCAATTCCCAATCAAGTGCTTTTTCAGCCGCCAGATCAGACTCCGTCACAACGCTTTCTCTTGATTTCATGGATGCGCGTGTTTGATCACCACGATGATCAATCACATGTTCTCTGGCGACTTTTCGGATGATGTCCGGAACCGTATCATAAGTCACGTGTGGAAATGCTATGCCAAAATAATTTTTCATTACACGTATGAAAATTTGGCTGTCAGTTAAGAATGTTGAACCACGTGGACGGAATAATGTTGTAACAAAGTCAGGTTCCAAAGTGGTTTGATCTATCCCGTCCATTCCTCGTAACGTGTTATGCATATCATGAAAATTTTGCTGCTCTGCCAACAGCGTTGCGATTTTGCCCTCTAGCTTTTGTATTTCATCACGATGTTTGTCTTCATCTTTGCCAAGATCACCTATTTTATTACGCAAACTGTTGATAACAGTGTCAAATTCATGATCCCAGTGATCCAGCTCCGGAAAGCCGTCAAAATCCGTTTTCGTTTGAACAAATCCGTCTCTATCCTTAAATGAAAGTGTATCGTCATCGTCGGCATATAGCGCATGAACCGGCATAATAATTGTCCGCAACATATCATCTTTTGGTGCGATCTGATCACGTAACAAATCTATATCCTCATCACTCAATGTACCTAAATGGATATTAAGATAATGAATATCTTGTTCCTCTGTCATACCACCATTGCGGGTAAGTGTGTGTCCCAAGCGCACAGCACCATCATAAGGATCCATAAACACTTCTGGAACAAGGGACGATTCTTCTTCTAATTCCTTTAATCCGTTTGCAATAATGCGCGGATCCAAGTCCTCTAATGACGGATGGATAAATTTTGTTATCGCTGTGAATTCTTCTGCCCGTTTTATATCATCGTCGGAGATATCATCCTCAACCTTACCGCCAATAAATTTCGCATCTCTTACAGGAAGCAATTCACCCTGCAATGATTTACCAGACCGATCACGGTAACGCGGGTCCGGTCGTCCAAATAAGGTATAAAGATTTCCTGTTTCATCATTAAACGTGACGATTGATGTGACGGACTGCTCTCGCCCGTCGATAATTAGCTGTGCCATAAGATACCTATTTGCTTGTAAATACACACTTGCATAAGCCCAGAATAAAACTTATGTAATACACGTTTAACAGATCACATTTGTTAAGCAAGAGGGCACAAAAGTAATTTTTGCATAAAGCGTTTTCAAATCTGTATTTTTGATGAAGGGGGTGTAGAATGAAACCCATGAAAAAGCCCATAAAAAAACCAAAGCCAAAATCTTCCCAAATGTGGGGCGGCCGTTTCGAGGATAAACCCGCAGATATTATGCAGCAAATCAATGCATCCATTGACGTTGACAAACGCTTATGGCGACAGGACATTCGCGGGTCCGTTGCACATTGTAATATGTTGGTTGCCCAAAACATCATTTCCGAGGAAGACGGGGAGGCAATCTTAAAAGGGCTTGAGCAAATCGGCCGCGAGATTGAGTCCGGCGACTTTGAATTCAAGCCGGAGCTTGAAGACATTCATATGAATATCGAGGCCCGCCTAAAAGACATTATCGGCGATGTGGCAGGACGTCTTCATACTGCACGATCACGCAATGATCAGGTTGCAACCGATTTTCGCCTATGGGTTCGTGATGCATGCAGCGCCGTTATAGAAGACATTTGTAAACTGGAAGACACAATTGACACCATTTGCCGTGAACACCATGCATCCGTCATGCCTGGCTTCACACATCTACAGGCGGCGCAGCCAATTACACTTGGTATGCACCTGAATGCTTATAAGCACATGCTGGAACGTGATAAGGGACGTTTCCACGACTGCCAAAAACGTCTGAATGAATCACCGCTTGGTGCGGCGGCACTTGCCGGAACGCCTTTCCCGATTGACCGTGATATGACGGCAAATGAACTTGGCTTTGACAAATATATGCATAACACGATGGATGCCGTATCCGCCCGTGACTTCGCCATTGAATTTTTATTCTGCTGTGCCCAGTGCGGTATTCATTTGTCCCGCCTTGCCGAGGAAGTGATTATCTGGGCAACGCCGCAATTCAAGTTTATTACGCTTAGTGACCAGTGGAGTACAGGAAGCTCCATCATGCCACAAAAGAAAAATCCGGATGCCGCCGAATTGATCCGCGGAAAGACAGGCCGTATGAATGGTAACCTTATTCAAATGCTGACGGTACTAAAAGGACTTCCGCTTGCCTATAACAAAGATCTGCAGGAAGACAAAGAATCCGTTTTTGATTCCTTTGATACGATTGTCCTGTGTCTGAAGGCGTTTGAAGGGATGTTGTCATCCGCCACATTCCATACGGATGAAATGCTGGCGGCGGCCGAGGATGGATTTACCACCGCCACACGCCTTGCGGACTGGCTGGTGATGAACCTCAACATGCCGTTCCGCGATGCGCATCATGTAACAGGACGTATCGTTAAAATGGCGGAAGAAAAACAATGCCGTCTATCGGATTTGTCACTACCCGATATGCAGGGTGTTGAGCCAAAAATTACCGATGCGATTTATGACGCGTTGAAGGTTGCGTAGGGCATGGCAGACAAAACGCCACTTCTAAGAATTCAAAACCTGTCCGTCAGTTTCAAGACAAAGGACGGGCCGTTTTGTGCCGTCGACAATATATCCTTCGATATTGAAAAGGGGCAGACGGTTGCCATTGTGGGGGAAAGCGGTTCCGGTAAATCGGTAACGGCGCTTGCCGTTATGAAGCTTTTGCCCTATCCGCTTGCCGAACACACAGGTGACTCAAAAATTCTGTTTGAAGGGAAAGACCTGATTCAGGAAAGTGACGCGCAAATGCGGTCCATCCGCGGTAAGAAAATCAGTATGATTTTTCAGGAGCCGCTTACAGCCCTTAACCCGCTTCATACCATTGAACGGCAGATCGGAGAGGTTCTGTTTCTGCACCAGCGCATGAACAAATCCGATGCCAAGGCGCGTATTCTCGAACTGCTTGATCTTGTCGGCCTATCAAATTTAAAAGACCGTCTTAATGCCTACCCACATGAATTATCGGGTGGGCAACGCCAGCGTGTAATGATCGCCATGGCCCTTGCCAATGATCCGGAAATCCTGATCGCGGATGAACCGACAACCGCACTCGACGTAACCATTCAGGCGCAGATTTTGGAACTCCTCCAAGACCTTAAGAACCGGCTTGGAATGGCCCTGATCATCATTACGCATGATCTGAAAATCGTTGAAAAAATGGCCGATACAGTGTGTGTTATGCAACACGGTAATCTTGTTGAAAAAAAGGATTCAAAATCCTTGTTTGCCAAGCCGGAACATGATTACACAAAACACCTGTTGTCGGCCCAGCCAAAGGGCGATGCCATCCCGGCAAATACGAATGAGCCAGAAATACTTAAGGCAAACAATATAAAAGTATATTTCCCGATAAAAACATCCCGCCTGTTTGCGCCAAAGGAATATGTGCGAGCGGTGGAGGATGTCAGCCTGTCCGTCCGTCGCGGCCAAACACTCGGCGTAGTTGGTGAAAGCGGCTCGGGAAAGACAACACTTGGCATGGCCTTACTGCGCCTAACGCCACTTCATGCAGGATCGATCAATTTTGACGGTACGAATATTTCGAACCACAGCCGTAAAATGATGAAACATCTACGCGCCGATATGCAGGTAGTGTTTCAGGACCCCTTCGGAAGTCTGTCCCCGCGGATGAGTGTATCCGATATCATTGATGAAGGTTTACGTGTCCACCAACGTGTGCTGTCAGGGCATGACCGGGATGATCTGGTGATCGAAACATTAAAAGATGTGAACATGGACCCGGACACGCGCCACCGTTACCCCCATGAATTTTCGGGCGGTCAGCGCCAACGTATTTCCATCGCACGCGCCCTTATCCTGCGCCCAAAATTTATTGTGCTGGATGAGCCAACATCGGCGCTCGATGTCTCCGTCCAGGCACAGATTATTGATCTGCTGCGTGCCCTTCAGGAAAAATACAATCTTGCGTATATGTTTATCAGCCATGATTTGCGGGTCGTGCGCGCCCTGTCCCATGATGTGATTGTTATGAAGGACGGCAAGGTTGTTGAAAGCGGAGCCGCACAAAGCGTGTTTGATAAGCCGCAGCAGGATTACACAAAAAAACTTATGGCCGCCTCCCTTGATCTAAAAGCGGCGTAACATGCCGGATAATCATTACATCGATCCACGGCTGGTTCAGCTTTACGATCTGGATAGCGGCTGGTCAGAAGATCGTGATTTTTACCTGAACCTCGCCACGTCAGATAAAATATCGATACTGGATATGGGTTGCGGCACGGGCCTTCTTGCCAACGCCTATGCAGCGAACGGTCACGATGTAACAGGTGCCGACCCAGCCCTGCCGATGCTAGATATTGCAAAAACGAAGAAGC
>JAUICS010000031.1 GCA_030427765.1 Alphaproteobacteria bacterium | reverse complement strand
CATCCCATATTGCATCTATATACGGCAGTTCCATCGGATAGCCGCCCATCATCAAATGCGGGTTAAGATTACGCCCATGGTTGCGGAACGCTTGCTCGATCGACTGCAACGAACCATTCAAGACACATTCCTTCCCCGGTTCAAACAAATCCGGCTGGGATTCCCGTAAAAGAGTCTTTACCTCTTCCATCATCTCATCAAGTCCGACCTTTCGTTTCCCTTTGAAGAAATTGAAGAAGTTGCCTTGTGATGCAGATAAGAACCTGTTCAGCAAACGATTTGTCAAGCCGGCCACACCATTCGTGTTTCGTGGATCATACTCCGCCCGCATAATCGCACCGTTACCCAGAACCCTGTGAATTCCCGGAAATTGGTAACTGTCGTGTTTATCCAGTAAAGCATGACCGCTACTAATCCAGAACATTTTGGCAGGACTGCGGAAATCATCACCTTCCTTATAAATAAGGCGGACAGTCCCATCCAAAAATACATCCAGCCGCATTTTCTTGGACGGAAAAAGACATAATGATAAATCGCCGGTCTGGTGCTTAAACAAAATCCGTTTTTCTTCGGCCGAGTCTGGGTCAAAACTTGTGAGCTTACGATCACCCGGCCTTACCAGCGCCGACTGGGATGCATCCAGATAGTAGAAGTCTTCAGGACGGAAACGTTCCTGATCAATACGGTCAAATTGGCCGAGCTCATGCTCATCCGCAATAAAGAAATCCTTCGCATTTTCTTTAAATCCATAATTCGATAAATCTTGGGCCTTGCGTTTTCGTTCCTGATTTTCCTGCCATTCCCGGTACCCATGAAGACTCAAATGGCTTCCGTGTTCATTAAGGGCATGCAGAAGGATATATGTTACCGCGCCAATTGCACCGGCACCAAGTACCAGTTTCGACCCAATCAAAAGGCTGGTGACGGATCCAAAAACTACCACGGCCGCCGTCGCAACGATAAGAGTTTCTGGACCATGCTGGCGAATATGGTTTACCGCATCCGCCAAAAATTTCTTACCGCGCATGGCGAATGTTTCATCCTCATAAATACTATGCCCCGCACGTAAACGAAGTGCGGCATTCCGCCAATGCCGCATAAGATGCGTTAATGATCGTTCACGTCCGTGACTTTCACCAAGGGATTTTGAAACACGTGAAAGATATCCATGTGCCAGGGTTGGCGGCGCGTAACGCCCGTCTTTACGGGTTGTGGACGCATAAAAACGGGTCTTGTATGACCATTTCTGATTGTCATCGCTTCCAACACGCCCCTTATCGTGTACATAGGCCAACGGCCCGTGCGATCCGTTTTCGAACGCGCCTGTCGTAAAAATTTCTGTACTGGTATGCGGATCGTATTGGTTAGACGGATCCATATCTTGGTCATTTTTTCCTATACGCGCACCATACAGGGCCAGACTGTGACGCGACATATGCGATAATTCAATCCGGTCTTTACGATATGCCTCGGTAAGCAGGGGAATTACAGAATGGTACCTGTCTTCGCCGTCATCGGTAAATGGGAAAGCGGCCACGACCCTCAAGTTTGCCATGCCAAGCTTCGTCGGACGTAAAACACGGTCCTGTCGCGCCTGACCAGTTGCAACCTCCGCCCCGCGCAAATCGGAATACTCCCGCGATGCCAGCAAAACAGCGGTCTTTGATCCATCGACATGATTTTTATACACGGCAATTCGATAATTACTATTCGCCGTGATGGCCATCCCATCCCATGGATCAAGTGACTTCGGCGCTTTCCCCGTAAAGGTAAGCGGTGTTGAAATATGTTGTGCGGAGAATGTACTATTGAACCGATCAATAACACGCGATGCCGCCTTGTTGAATGCCAAGAGCGGATCTACACCCGTTGATTTACCCTCTGCCATATACGCCCCCTCAGTTGTACCGGCAATTAAAGAAATATATTAGTTATTTTTAAGGTACTCATTAACGCCGAAAAAATTAGAATTCAAGATAAAAATTCTATTTATGCAAAAATAATTCTTATAGTTTTTATGGAATTTTATTGCAGTGCACATTGCCAGTGTATGGATTTACACATACTATGAAAACAAACAACAGAACATGCAAACAAGGGTTATCGGGAGAATGGCTGAACATACATCTTCACCAACGGACGAACACGAACTAACAATGGTCCAGCGCCTTGATAAGGCCGCTTATGAACTTGGTTCCGACCACACCGCAATCATTACTGGCGATAAAGGAACGCTGACGCTTGGCGCACTTAGCATGTGGTCCCATGTGTTCGGTGATATCATGCGTCGGCACTTCGAACCCGGTGAACGATTTGGCATGCTTCTTCCAACCCATAGTGAAAGCGTAAAGGTCTTTTACGGTGCGCAACGTGCAGGCGCCGTCCCATTAAATCTATCGCCTTTGCTCGGGTCGTACGACATGATACGCCAGATGGTTGCCATCGGCCCATCCGAGGATGAAAAAGCCGCAGGCAAATATTCAGGGCCGCAAAAAATAATAACGTCAAAATCTTACCTAAAAAAACTAGACGAAAGCTTCAAACAATCCGGCTTAAAGAATGATATATTTGGCATTTTAGAAAAAGTAAAAGCCACCGGCGTTGAAATTATCTATCTGGAAGATGAGGCAAAATCAGGATTAAACATACTCCGCACCTTACTTTCTCTAGGAGAGGCAAAGATAAAAACCACACTAAATCAATTACGTGGCCCCTTTACCGAAAGCGCAACATTAACAAAACCATCCGAAACACCCGCGTTTATGATTGCCACATCCGGAACAACATCAGACCCGAAATGTATTGTGTATTCACAAACGAATTTGCAAGAGGCCTTGAAATCAATGCGGATAGAGGTTCCAGACGCCGGACCGGAATCCCTTATGTACATGGATCTGCCGATATCGCATATTTTTGGATCGTTAATTGCTTTCGGCGGACCGATGGAAGGTATTCCGGTACTACTTCATCCATCACCAAAAGAACCGAAAGTGTCACTGGATTTAATCAATGAACATGATGCAGACATCATCTTCGGCGCACCAAAAACAATTGTTTCAAAGCTTGAGGCCGATGTTAACGGTATTATGGAGGGAAGGACGGTATACCATAGCGGCAATGCCGCATCGGATGACCACCGCACCGCCTTTAATGCTGCGGGTATAAACCACTTCAACTGGTACGGCGCATCGGAAGTATCTGGCCCATCCACAGGACGAACACGTTACAAACCGTCGCCGGTAAAATCAGCAGGATATTTACTCGCCGGTTTTGACATGAAAATCAAACCTGTAGACGGCTTTACCCCCGACCAAGGTGAAGAACTTGGCGAATTACTGGTAAAAGGCCCTGCCCTCGCCATGGGATACATGCGCGCAACTGCGCCGGGTGAAATCGAACCACTGACTGATGAAGACGGATATTACCACAGCGGCGATATTGTGCGCGCGGCGTACGAAGATGGAATGGACGAACCGTATTTATCACCGGTCGGCCGTGCGAACGAAGAATTTATCAACACGGACGGTGACCGCGTTGCGTTGCAGGCCATTACGCAAGCCACCAACGATGCTATAAATACGTTCTTGCCCGGCGCATCGGATGTTCCGGAAGATGAAATTGAAAGCGCCACTATCGGCGGCGGAAACCCTGAATTAAACGACCGTCCATTTTACTTCACCACCCGCAACATTATGCCGGATGATATTCTGGAGGCCGTCCAAAAAGCCACCGGTCTTATTGAAACTGATGGAGAAAACATCCTTGATATACACGGAAAATTCCTGCCGCGTAAGAATGAAATTTACGCACTCAGTCCGGAATGGTTCCCACTTACCGATCTGCGTAAACCAGCACTTGGCGCACTAAAGCTTCTCTACCGTGCAGCGTATGATCTGAAACAGGAAAAGCCTGATCTGGAAATTCCGCAAGCCATTGAAGAAATTATGGATTTGGTCGTTGCCCATACTATGAAGGTCGGTGTTGAGGAAACATACGGAAAAACTATGCAAGTCCTTCTGCGCCGTGCCGTACAGTACCAAAAAGATCAGGCCGCGGCCGGATTATCACCGCCAGCTTTGATAGACTGCCTTCGTAACGTAATGGAAGGCCCTGAAACACTAACCCCTGAAACAATGATTCCAGAGCCACCGAGAGCAGATGACACCATTGCGTTGAAAATGTAACTATCTGGTCACAAGCATCACTTTGACGTTGACATAATATTTCACTTTAACTTAATGTTCCTCTTTAAAATTGAATTTAATAAATAATTTTTAAATGAGGACGGAATGGCTTCTGCTGATCAAAACGCCGACACTGGCGTCATAGATGTTAATGCAACAAACACACCTGAAAACAAAGAAAAGCAGCGCGTTCATAATTTTCGAAAACCCGGCTTTTTCGGTCATATCCTAAACCGTGCCATTTTATGGGGTGCGCGGCGTGCCTATTCCGGCGTCGCATCCAGCGGCCTAAAAATCAAAGGTCGCCATAATCTTGATAAAATCCGCGACAAGAAAACCATCATTGTTGCCAACCACATATCCTTCGATGACATCGTATCCATCATGCTGAATATGCGGTACGAGGACCTGGAAAATCTGGCCGTTGCGATTGATTCAAAACAATACGAAGATTACACAAAAAACTGGTTTCACCGATTTGTATTCAGCCGTCTGCAAATGTATCCAATGAACCCGAACAGTCCACGCGGCCTGATCGACCTGAACGAAGATTTTTCGGATGGAACCGTTAAAGACTGGGTTGTCTTTCCGGAAGGTACATTGTCACGCTCGGGTCCTGAAAACATTATGAAGGTTTTTGGTGGAACCGGGCGTGTATTTGCAGATCAGGATGATGGCAACGTCCAAATTCTTCCGATTTACCTGGATGGATACGAACATCTTGAGGGTAAAACTCACCCTGACTTAGAAGGATACCCAGTCCATAGGAAACCGAATTTGCGCATGGTCGTTCTTGATCCGGTCGAACCGGCATTACCCCCCAAAATGACAAATGCGGAATTTATTAAATCCGAACGCGCTCGTCTAGCGACCAAACTTGATAAATTTGTCCGCACATACGGTACAAATATTGATGCAAAGGCCGTTCGAAGTGTCATTGCGGAGCATAATAAATACATTTCCAATGAGGACATGATTGCCGCGCATCCCGATCTTCAGGAAGAAATGACAAAAGTTGACCGTGACAACGAAGATGAATGGGCCAAGTTTCTAGGTAAAGTCAGCCGTAAACGCATTGAATTGACAATACCATCAGTGAATGCGGTCACGGCGACATTTAAACGCCGTTACTGGTCACAACAGATTGCGGATCTTGAAAAACAAGTTGCAGAATTTGACAAACAAATTGCCGGAGGAACCTACAAACCGTATGAGGACAAAGATCAATCTGCCGAAGCGGACCCTTATCTGACGGCATTAAACAGCCTGCAAACTTTAAAAGAGCAAAAGGCAAAAGCGGTTATACAGTTCCGTGAACGCCTTCTAAAACTATTATCAGAACACCGTGAACTGGATGCTTTTCATCAATATAAGTCCAAAGAAAACAGATTGGATGAAGAATCACGTCAAAACCAAAAGCAGCGCCGCCAAGAGGCAGAACAGGCGGTTCAGCGTATTATGTACGAACTGCCGGTTAAGGGCCGCCGAAAATTTCCATCTTTATCCGCCGCGTTTGACCATGCCGTGTGGCGTTTTGGTCTGGATCACCCTATCCTGCGCGACAATGATAATAACATCACGCCGGTGACATACAAAGATGTCAGCGTTAAGGCAAATGCCGTAAGTTACGTATTCCAAAAACACCTTGATCAGGGTGAACGTTTTGGCTCTCTACTCCCCGGCGGTATTAAAGGTATTACGGCATTCATGGGTGCGCAAAAGGCCGGAACAGTGCCATGCGTTCTGGACCCGACACTCGGCGTAGATATCCTTGTTGACCAGCTTGATACCGTTCAAGCCAAGACCATCGTTACGTCACGCGCCTATATCGACAAATTGAAATACAAAATCAAGGACGAAGACCGCGACGTGTATCAGGTTATGGCCGAACTCGAAAAACGTTTTAACGTTGTCTATCTGGAAGATGAACTTATGAACGTTGATGAACTCTCCTTAATTGGAAAGATTGCCACATTGTTCAGCAATGAAAATCGCCCAAAACTGCTGCGTACAATGTGGTTTGGCATCAAAGGCACATTGAAAACCAGCCTTCTCAATCGCGACGCATCCGGCATGGCAGGCGTTACAAAATTTATCGCCCGAACAGCACGCGCCTTTGGCGGTCTTGTAGACGTTACCAATCAAGACAAACCTGCATCCGAAGTTCCGGCATATATCCTGTTCACGTCCGGAACTACCGGAAAATCAAAGGCAGTTGTCTTTAGCCATGACAATCTGCAGACATCAACATCGATGGTACGCTCAATCATTCCGATTTCACCGTCAAACAAAGACAGGTTGTTTAACAGTTTGCCATTCTTCCATAGTTTCGGCTTATTCGCCGCTATAGGACCGGTTATCGCAGGTGTACAAAGCTTCCAGCATCCGAACCCGCTTGACTTCAACATAAGCGAACTATTCCGAATTTCAGGCGCAAAACGATTCTTTGGATCACCGGCAACGGCAAAATTGAAGGCCCGTTTAACACGCGGTAAAGGCGATATTTCAGAGGCCACGGCGTTTTCCGGCGGTGGCGCATTGAAAGAAGAAGATCGCGCAGTCATTGAAAGCCAGGGTGTATTGGTGACATCAAACTGGGGTGCCACAGAAATGATGGGACCCGGTTCCGTATCAAAACCGGGCTGGGCACCAAAGGATTCAATCGGTCGTCCCCTTCCCGATATGCGTTTTTCATTCAAAAATGCGGATGATATTCAGCTTGGCTATGATGAAGAAGGTGAAATCGGTGAATTGGTTGTCGAAGGTGATAACGTCGCTATGGGCTACATGCGGCATGAGAATCCGGGCGTACTCGAAGAATTCAACGGTACCTATGAAACCGGCGATATTATCTTCCGTGATAAAGACGGTTTCTTCCACTACAAAGGGCGTGCAGGAACCGAATTCTTTAAACACAACGATGTGCGTATCGGAACGGGCCGCATTCTGGATTTTGTGATGGATGCGACAGGTGAAGAAACGGTGAAAGACGTTATTCCGGGCGGTGATTTATCCGCACCGAACCGTCCGATTGTCTTTACAACGGACCCGACAGATACCGCCGTATTGGCCGAACGTATTAAATCCGCCGCCGCGCGTCAGGGCTTCAGTGAAATGGCGGCACTGCCGAAGGCGCATGAAATCATCTACCTTCCGGAAATTCCAACAACCAGCATTGGCAAAGCCCAGAAAGGCGTTCTCATGCGATGGTACCGCGGCGCGATGGAAGCGAATATGGATGTCGCAGATTTTGTTGTACGAGAACAAGCCGCCGCGCTCTCCGGACGTGGACAACACGTCGATGCGCAGATCGCCACACCGACCTAACATAGGAAATCAATTGTCATTTCAAGTCGTTACTGCTACATCAGATAGCAGTAATTGATAATCGAGAACATGTAAGAATGTCAGATAACCGACTAAAAATTGCATACATGGGCACGCCGGACTTTGCCGTGCCGGCGCTAAAGGCGATCAACGATTCGATTCACGATGTCATGTGCGTGTATACGCAGCCGCCACGCCCAAAAGGCCGCGGTAAGAAGGTACAGCCGTCACCCGTACATGCATATGCCGAAGAACACTGGATACCCGTTCGCACACCAGAAACATTGAAAAAGAATGAGGCCGCATTGGCGGAATTTGAGGCGCTACGGGCTGATTTGGCCATTGTCGCCGCATATGGCCTAATCCTGCCCAAACGGATACTAGACGCACCCAAATACGGCTGCCTGAACATACATGCATCTATCCTGCCGCGATGGCGCGGGGCATCCCCGATTCAGCATGCCATCTGGAAAGGGGATGAAGAAAGCGGGATTTCCATTATGCAGATGGATGAAGGACTGGATACAGGAAATGTGATAACGGATCTTATGATACCGCTCGAGGACGATACAACGGCAGAAAGCCTGCATGATGAACTCGCCGACATTTCCGCCGATATGATCGTCGGCGTTATCGACATGATCGCGGATATTCAGGAACGTCCTCATTCGAACCCTCAGATTGAAGAACTCTCAACCTACGCTCCCCTCCTGAAAAAGGAAGACGGAAAAATCGACTGGAACAAGTCTGCGCAGGACATTGACCGCCAGATACGTGCCCTGAACCCATGGCCCGGCGTATACACATCCGCACAAGAAAAACGCCTGAAGATTAAATCCGCCAAGCCATCCGATGCGACCACGGATAAATCGCCGGGGACAATTCTGGATGATGATGGAAATACCGCATGCGGCGAAGGCACCGTCCTGACACTCAATACCGTACAACCGGATAGTGCAAAGCCCATGGATATCAAATCCGCCATTAACGGGCATTATGTTGGTATAGGGGACATTTTAGAATAACCGTCATCGCGAGCCGTGAATACGGCGCGGCGATCCAGTCAATAATCCACTCTGGATTGCCACGTCGATCTTACATCTCTCCTCGCAATGACACATTAATGAACGATTATGCAACGTTGGAAACTTACAATTGAATACGACGGTACACCGTTCAATGGCTGGCAACGGCAGGAGGACGGCGTCCCAACCGTGCAAAGTGCCATTGAAGATGCCATATTCAAATTTTGTCAGCAGAATATTGTTATTCACGTTGCGGGACGTACCGATGCCGGTGTGCATGCACACGGACAGATTGCCCATTTCGATCTTGATTACGGGGACCGCCCGCTGGAAGGATTTGAACTGGCGAAGGCCATCAATGCCCATTTACGCCCCGCGCCAATAAGTATTATTGATGCCGCCCCGGTTGATGCCGAATTTCACGCACGTCACCACGCCATAAACAAACTCTACGAATACAAAATCCTGTGCCGCAGGAGCGGCCCTGCCCTAGACAAAAACCGTGTCTGGCATGTGAAATATAATCTGGATGCAGACACAATGCGCAAAGGGGCGCGGCATTTATTGGGCCATCACGACTTCACGACATTCCGCGCGAGTGATTGTCAGGCAAAATCACCGGAACGCACACTGGACAGGCTGGATGTCATCGAAACGCCATATGATAATTGCGGCGGCCGTATGATTACACTGGCGCTGGAGGCACGGTCCTTCCTTCATCATCAGGTACGCAACATAGCA
>JAUICS010000030.1 GCA_030427765.1 Alphaproteobacteria bacterium | reverse complement strand
ATCCGCGCAGCGGCGTCGAGGTCACGCCCGGCGAGACCTTCCGGCCAGCGCAAGGTCGAGACGGCGATCATCCCCTGAAGCACGCGGGTGAAACAGGCTTTCTGCTCGGCATATACCGGACCGGTCGCGATGGTGCGGGTTATGTCGGTGGTTCCGTTTTTATATTGACCGCCGCTGTCGACAAGGAGCAGGTTTCCTTTTTCAAGCTGCCGGTTTGTATCTTCCGTTACCCGGTAATGTACAATCGCACCATTTGGACCGAACCCCGAAATGGTATCAAAGCTGGTATCACGGAATGTCTTATCTTGGGCACGCAATTCGTCGATTTTCTGTGCGGCATCCATTTCCGTTACCGGGGTACCCGATTTTATTGTTTCCTCCAGCCAGATTAAAAAACGCACAACGGCAATGCCGTCATGAATGTGCACGTTTTTCATGGATTTGATTTCATTGTCCGTTTTGCAGGCACGCGGAAGAATACATGGGTCATCACCGTAATGGATGTTCGCATTATATTCATGCAATAATTGTTCGAACCAAATCGGGGAACGTTTATTGTCGATCTGTATTTTTGCGTCCTGACGGTTACTTTTTTCAACCAGTTGGTCAAACGTCATATCAATTATAGATGGTGGCAATATCTGGATTTTATTGTCCAGCTTTGCCTGTACGGATTTGCCGATCCGGTCTTGTTTTATGAACCAGTCAACATGCCCTTCTTCCGTGTACAAAATGGCGTAGGACAATGCGACCGGAATATGGCTGATGTCCGATGCGCGTATGTTCAGCAGCCATGCGATTGAATCTGTTTGCGTGATGATTGCGGCGTAAATGTTTTGCCGTTTTAATTGCGCACAGATATCACTGCGTTTTTCTGCAGATGTTTTGCCGGCATAGCTTTCCGGGAAAATTTCAACTGGCGTTTCCGGTTCATCCGGGCGGTCCTCCCAAATTGAATCAACCAGATGTTCAACAAGGGGTTTCAGGGTGATTTTTTGCGGCGCGAGCGCTGTTTCAAAACGCTCAATTTCACTTGAGGTATGTAATTTTGGATCGTAGCCCAGAACCTGTTTCTGCCCGAGGTTTTGTGCGCACCATTCCTCTGGTGACATGTCGGTATAATCAAAACATTCGAGATAGGATCGATTAACCTCCTGCTTTATCTGGATTGTATATCGGCTGTCTGTAAAAATGGCGGCTTTTTCCTGTAAAATGATAGCTATGCCGGCGGAACCAGAAAAATTTGTTAACCACAATAATCGTTCGGCGCATTCCGGTACGTATTCGCCCAAATATTCATCCGTTTGGGGAATAAGAAAGCCGTGTACTTTGTTTTTTTTAAGGCAAGATCTTAAATCGGTTATGCGCACAGGGTCGTATGGCGGTTTATTAATCTTTTTCATAGAGGAGGACAGTTTTTTTAACGCCATTTTTTCGTATAACCAATATTTCTGGGTGATAGGCACTAGCCAATCTTAAATATACTACGTTATGATAGCGTTTTAAAACGACTATAGATAGGCCATTTTATGTGGCAGTGCACGCAATATGAATAGGCATCGTATGAGTAAATGTCAGGTCATTGTTCTTGGTAATGAAAAGGGCGGGTCAGGAAAATCAACAACCGCTGTCCATATGGCTATTGGTCTTTTGTATCAGGGGCTTAAGGTCGGTACGATTGATCTGGACGCCCGTCAGGGGACATTAACACGGTATTTCGCAAACCGTTTCAAATACATCACCGACCATCAATTGTCGATACCGATGCCGACGCATATGTCGATAGAAAAAAGTCAGGCCGAAACTGACTCTACAAAACAGCATGACGATAGCCGTTTCTTGAAAATGGCTCTTGATGAACTGGGACAGATTTGTGATTACATTGTTGTCGATACGCCGGGCAGCGATACGTTTTTAAACCGTTTGGCGCACCAATCGGCCGATATCCTGATTACGCCTGTGAATGACAGTTTGATTGATCTGGATGTTATAGGGAAGGTTGATCCCGATACACTCGAGATCGTTGGGAATTCATTTTATGCCGATATGGTCATGGATTTACAAAGCCGCCGCCGCAGGCAGGGCGAGACGCCGATTGAATGGGTCGTCATGCGTAATCGGCTTAGTCATCTGGATGCCAAAAATAAACGCGATGTATCTACAATTTTACATGGTCTGTCTTCAATATATGGTTTTCGCCTTGTGCCGGGATTTGGCGAGCGCGTTATATTCCGCGAACTTTTCCTAAAAGGGTTAACGCTGTTGGACCTTGATCAAGATCCGGATACATTGATGACGATGTCGGAAATCAGTGCGCGTCAGGAGGTGCGTTCATTAATCAAGGCTATACAGGACGGTCCTGAGGATATCAAGGTTGCGTCCTAATTTCATTAGCATAAAGGATTTTGGTGTATGCCGTATTTGATTCTGGTTTTCGGTGTGATTGCAGCTGTGTTTGCGGCATACCATCTTTTTACAAAATTATCACCGCAGCAGATTAAATATGTTTTGCGCTATACCTTTATCCTGATCATTGGTGTTGCACTTATTTTTCTGGCGTTAACGGGGCGCGTTGTACCGGCTGTTATTCTTGGTATTGTGGCTATTTTATCACTCTATCCATTTACGTATAAGCGTAAGAAAAATGCGGAAGATACAGACGGCCGGGCCGAAGGGCAGGTTAATCAAAAGTCCCATGAAGACATAATGGGGCAAGAGGAGGCACGGGAGATTCTGGGATTGGATGAGGGGTATACCAAAACCGATGTTAAAAACGCCTATAAACGTTTGATGCAGAAAATACATCCGGACCATGATGGTTCGGCAGGGCTGGCCAGAAAGTTAAATGAGGCCTGTGATACCCTGCTAAAACATTTCGACGATTAAAACACCCTTTTTAAACGGTCTGAAAAATTCTATCATAGTGGTATGGATTTTTTGTTTAATGTTGATCAGTTGACTACGGCATTGCACGGGTCATTGTTTTATCAACTGGCCGCAATTCTGATTGTGGCTGGTGTTCTCGGGTTTAGTGCGACTCTGTGTCGCCAACCTATTATTATTGCATTCATTGCGGCCGGCATTTTCCTTGGGCCAGATATGTTGAATGTAACTGGCGAACATTCGGATAAATCGCCGGTTTCCACACTTGCGAATCTGGGGATTGCCTTGCTGCTCTTCATGGTGGGGTTAAAACTTGATTTATCTCTCATACGGCGCCTGGGGTTGACGGCCATAACTGCCGGTTTGGCACAGGTCGGGTTGACGACTTTAGCCAGTATGTTGGTTTGCATGGCACTGGGGTATTCTCTATCTACCTCTCTTCTTCTGGGGCTTGCGCTATCGTTCTCCAGCACGATTATTATTGTCAAATTGTTGTCGGATAAACGGGAAATTGACTCGCTCTACGGTAAAATGTCGCTCGGTATTCTTATCGTGCAGGACCTCGTCGTTATTTTGGCGATGGTTACATTGGATGCGGTCACTGCAGGTGGCGGTATATCTGCGCTTGGTATAGATGATTTTGTTAATGTGATCATTAAATTGGCGATTGTCATTGCTTGCGTGGGTGTTTTTGTCTTATTGCTGGCCGATCGTGTTGCGCGGCGTTTGGCAAAATATTCCGAATTAATGGTTATTTTTGCAATTGGTATGGCGGCGACGATGGCGGCGGTATGTCATGCGATGGGCCTTAGTAAAGAGCTGGGTGGTTTACTTGCCGGAATGGCGTTGGCATCCACGCCGTTTCGTACAATTATCGTGGCCAGATTGGCGCCGCTACGTGACTTCCTGCTTGTATTTTTCTTTGTTGGTTTGGGTTCGCAATTGTCGGTAGAAGCGGTGTTTACCCAGTTGAATACGGCGTTGATATTGTCGGCGTTTGTGTTGATTATGAAGCCGCTGATTATACTCGGGATTATGGGCGGGCTTGGTTACCGGAAACGTACGAGTTTTATGACCGGTATGACGCTGGGGCAAATCAGTGAGTTCTCAATGATTTTTATTGCGCTGGCCGCGTCAACAAGTCCTATCACAAATGCAGAGGCCAACCTGATTACCCTAGTCGGGTTTATCACGATTGCGCTGTCTACTTATGGGCTTGTGTATGCATCGTACATCTATAATTTTGTTGAAAATATGCTGTCTGTTTTCGAACGTAAGCAGCTTGTTAAAACCGATGAATTGCCGGAGGAGCAACGCATTCATGGATATGATGTGTTTATATTCGGTATTGGCCGTTATGGCACATCAATGGCAAAGGAATTCCAGAATTATGGTGCGAAGGTTCTGGCGATAGATTTTGACCCGGAGGCGATTAAGGACGCACAGAAAAAATCAATTGCGACATTGTACGGCGATGTATCCGATCCTGAATTGCCAGCCCATCTGCCATGTCATGAGGTGCATACCGTTGTTATATGTATTCCGCACGCGATGACGGGACCCATGATACTTGATTCACGCCGAACATTGACCAAGGCGTTACGGGCGACGGGGTATACAGGTCATATCGCGGTTATATCGCATAAGCCAGAGGAAGAAAAAAGTGATTTTGACGCGATTGGTGCGGATATTATTTTGAATCCGTATGAAGACGCGGCCCGCGAAGGGGCAGAGCGTATTGTGCAGCTTCACAGAAAAGAGACTAAAGAACAAGAAGATCATGTCGATCAGGCCGATTCTTCACAAGATGCTCAGGCTGCTGAATAACATTAATTCCTTCTCGCCGAATCCTGTTCTTCTTCCCACTTTTCTTTTGTCATGCCATATAATATGTGGTCTTCCCAAACGCCGTTGATCTGAAGGTATTTTTCGGCAAACCCTTCTTTTTGGAATGATGATCGTTCCAGCAAGGAAATGCTTGGTTTATTATGAGGCATGACTGCGGCATGAAGTCGGTGCAGGTTAATGTCCTCGAACGAAAACGTTTTGATAAGACGCAGGGCTTCGGACATGTATCCTTGCCCATGCTTATCCTTATCTAACCAGTATCCCAATGATGCGTAATCTGCGGCGCCGCGGCATACATGATTGATGTTCACGCCACCGATTAGCTTTTGATTGTCTGATGTGAAGACAAAGAACGGGTATGCCCTATCAATATCCCATTGTTGAATCTGGCGTTCTAAGCGCCGTCTGTAAAATGCAGGTGTTAATGCATTTTTTGGCCAGGTTGGTTCGAGCGCGACAAGCATGTCGCGATTTTGTTCACGTATTTTTATCCATTCATGGGTGTCGTTTAGTTTTGGTGGACGCAAATATATACGAAATCCATCAAGCCTGATATCAGGGAGGGAGCGGGTAAATTTATGATTCCACAGCATGATGTGATATTGTCCAGAGAATTAGAACGTTTGTGGCTTCCTGTAAAAATCAAAAGTCATTGATTTTGTGGACCCTGTGCCCAGCCCGCGTTCAAGAAGCTCGAGTTCAGGGTCATTTCCGGAACAGTTACTGGCCTGATACTCACCGCCATAAAGGCTTATACGGACGCGCATGATACTGTCTGTGTCGATGCTAAAGTCGATAAGGCCGCTTTCCCCCTGAATAGGGCTGGCGGAGTCATCGTCACACAGGTTTGATGCAAATGTTATTTTTGGGGAATCGTAGACATCTCCGTCAACCTCGAATTGTACCATTCCATATTGCGACTGTTGTGGGTAATTAAAGCGAAGAAAGGCATCCCAGTGGACCAGATAATCTCCGGCGCGGACCTCGTCGCCTGCTCCTTTGATTGTTATCCAGGACGATGAGCATGTGGACATGGCAGATGTGCATGTTACAGATAATGTATCATTAATATCGAGTGTTTCTTCGCGCTTATACCCGGGATCCAGGCAGCTTTCAACATCGGCCTCCGGATGAGACGGGGCATATAACATACCGCGATTACCGCATCGTGGCTGGTTCAAATATCCGATAAAAGATTGATAGAAAATTTCATCGTCGTAAAGCTGCGTGCCCTCACGCCGTGTTGTCGAGATGAATGTGGCGTCTCCGTCACAATTTTCGCCCTCTAATTCGGTGAAATAACATGCGTTGTTGTCTGGTGTTCCTTCAGTCGTTCTTGATCCTGCACCGTTTGAGCCATGGCTTAAGATTGTATATAAAACGTTCCCGGCAATGGATGTTACATCGTTTCCGGCGGCGTCCTGAATATATATTGCGCCGGCGTTATTGTCATATGTTGCGTCATCCGTTAACGAAACGGTTACGGCGTATAAAAACTTACTGTTCCAACCATCGGCAATATATCGATATGGTAGGTCAATGGTCCTAACCGGAATTGCCCCGATACGAACCATGCTGCCGCCCCGTCCGGCTGTCTCGATGATACCAGCCCCTGCGGCGGCAGTACAATCGGTTTCCGTTCCGTAGTCTGGGTCGGTTGGTATGGCATCAATTCGGGCCGGGCAGGGAAGCGCATCATTGGCCATAACATAATTTTCAAGGGACTCAATGACCGTGGCCATATTGTTGCGCGTTTTTTCGATGTGGAAGTTGATCATCAATGGTTCCATAACGCGGAACAGCATGGCCGTTAAAAGGCCAAGTATTAAAACAACAACAACGATTTCAATAAGCGTAAACGCTTTTTCACTTCTAAAATTCATGGATGTTTTAATCTGTTGTAATTTAAGGATTAATTAGAAAAACGATAAACATTACTATTATAAGCCATAGACGACAGCCCGAAAAGCCATTATTTCAGCATATTTATAGCGTACATTGTTTGATTTACCCAAAAATACTGCAGGTTTTATTTCATTTCGTTTAATGGCTAGTCTGTTTGACGTACCTGCTTATTATAATCACATTAATAAGGATAACCACTGCTGTTAAACCTGCAACCGCCAGCGTTTGCTTGTGATAATGTTTCTAACGCTGTTGTTATTCCAAAATTGGTTAATGTTTTATGGCATGCTACCTTGAAGGACTGCATTAAGTTTCTTTGTGCTTGAGTGGTTGGTATGCTTTTTATAAGTCGCACCCATGTTCCAAATGGGCTGGCATAGCCGTTTTCTGAAACATCTGAATCATTAATATATAAATAATGATAAGGCGTATTCGTATTGCTTGAAGATCCCATGTTTGGAGATGATGTTTTGGTCGCCTGAATCTCACCGTCCAAGAGTATAAAGTAAGAACCGCGATAAACCCAACTTCCGTTATTGGATCTGTAATTTGATGGAACATATACTCCAAAGACTTCTGTTCCACGGATTCCTAATGTTGCATTTGGTGTATCAAGCTTGAATGACGACTTGTTCATAGCTCCGCTTATGAGGTTAAAAGCCCCTTTCAACAAGGAAAAATCCGCAATACCATCATTTGTTGCCGTGTCATATTCGTAATTGTTAATAACAAATTCTGTGCCGCCGGGTAGGTAGAATGAACTGCCATCCGTAAATTCAAGTGAGACGCCTGATGTATCACCTGTGATGATTTTGTCACCAGGTAATAAGGCAAATCCATCACCCAGAAAAACGGTTTCCCCATCTCTGATTACATGTACGTCCCCGGTGATATCTTGCGCAACGGCTTGGATAACAGGAGATTCATTTGCGCTAGTGTTAGAAAATGTGCCTCCATCTACAGTAACGTCTTCAACCGTTTCGGTTACGTTGTCAGGAGGGGTGTTATTTCCTGAATCTTCTTCAGGTGGTGTGCCACCTCCACCGCCACCTCCACCGCCGCCAGGTGTGCCGGAAAAAGCAGATGCAACAGTGTAATCACGGCCGCCTTCACGTTTCATAATGCGGAATCCGGCCGATTTTCGTGAATTTGGTAACGCCCCATCACCCATTTCAACAAATGCAAATGTGGATTCGGCCGCACAGCCGGGGCGTGCAGGGTCATAATCTCCGCCATAAAGGCGCATACGCATTTGCAGTGATGAAATCTCATTAACCTGTAGGCCGATCATGCCCTTTTCATACTGTGTTTGGCTGACCACATTACATTCCGGACTGTCGATAGGAATTATTCCCGACGATTCCGTATGATCATCTACGCGGAATTCAACCGTTGCGTATTGATCCGGCTGTGGGTACTGGAAATTCAAATATGCATCCCAGTAAATCATGTAATCCCCTTTTTGAAGGGTGGTCAGGTCAATCCACTGACCGTCACAAAATGCACCGTTTTGATCGCAGGATACAGATGGTTCATTTTGCATCTGAATATTCTGGAATTCTTCATAACTGGTCACGTTTAAACAATCATTATGGTCGGCAAATTCATTGCCCGGTGCGTATAATAGGCCTTTGTAGCCGCATTGTGCACTTGCCGTACTCGGTTCATTCATGGAATACAACAGATTATCGTCATAGTAACTTGCCGATTGATAGTTTAATGACAGTTCCGCATCAACGAATGTCGCATCCTGATCACAATTTTCGCCATCCATGCGTGACACATCGCAGCTATCGTATGATTCTGTTCCCGTCGTTACGAGGGCGTATAAGGCCGTTCCCGTACGTTCACTGCCGTCATCATTATTAATGATAATGGCACCGGCATCATTCGAGTATGTCGCAGGTGTTAGAAGGTCTTCTGTAACGGCGTAAATGATTTTCTTACCGACATGATCACCCATGTAACTGTTTTTAATATTTAATGTATATGTCGGAATTGAGCCAATACGTATAATTTTTCCGCCTGTCCCCGTGTCAGTGCTTATTACACCCGAAACGCCAGGTGAAGCTGAACAATCGGCAGAAAATCCGTATCCTGTATCCCCCTCAAGCGCATCCATCGGTGCCGGGCAAGGCAGTGCGCCGGTTGTTTCAACAAATTGCGAAAGATGTTTTTGAATTTCAACGAGGCGATTTTCCTGTTCAACCGTTTCCCGTTTGATGTCCATAAACGCTAAAGGGTTGAAAATCTTTAGAAAAGCTCCGAAAAACAGGCTTGATAAAAACACAACGATGGTTGTGTAGACAAGCGCAGAGCCCCTATCATTTTTTATGAATTTTTGTACTAAACGTCTTATATATAGCATGTAACCCCACACGCATTTATGTTCATCTTATTATTTTAGTATGCATCACAAAAGTGAAGATTTAGGAAAAATATAATAAAATTTGAGTAAAATTGTATCTAGTTTTAGATTTATGATTTAAGCGGCCAAACGCTCTTTAATTCTATCATAATTCTCGAGATTTGACAGTGGGCCAATGGCGCAAACCGTTGGGTCGGTCTTGCGTAAATTTTGTGCGAATATACCGATGTCGTCTTTTGTAATGGCGTTGATGTCGGCGATGATGGAATCAACAT
>JAUICS010000029.1 GCA_030427765.1 Alphaproteobacteria bacterium | reverse complement strand
TCATTATCATTTCCACCTTCGAGACGATCTTCCCCGTCATCCCCATTGAGGGTATCGTCACCGTCCTCGCCCATTAAACGGTCATGGTGATCGCCACCGTTCAAAATATCGGCCCCTAAACCACCATACAGGTTATCATTACCATTATCACCATTCAGCGTATCGTTATCGGCAAAACCGTAGAGGTCATCGTTATCATCGCCGCCATTGAGAGTATCATCGCCCGCGTCGCCGCGAAGCTCATCCTCCCCACTGAAACCATTGAGAACATCGTCGTCGTTTCCACCCTCGAGAATATCATCTCCGTTTCCGCCGTTAAGCGTGTCGTTCCCATCTTCGCCGATCAGACGGTCATCATCGCTATCCCCGTTAAGCGTATCATCCCCCTTCCCGCCATATAGAATATCATTCCCATCGCCGCCGTTCAGTTCATCATTATCGGCAAGACCGTAAAGCTCATCATCACCAGAACCACCATATATCGTATCGTTTCCGGCATCCCCGCGAAGGTCATCCTGGTCATTATCACCATAGATCGTGTCATCACCAAGACCACCCTGAATGTGGTCATTCCCGTCACCGCCATACAGTAAATCCGTATCCGCGTCCCCGAAAATCGTATCATCACCTAAACCGCCGTCTATAGTATCATCGCCCGCACCCCCGTTAATTGTATCATTTCCGGTCACATCCTGAATTGTAACGCTATCATTCTGATCCCCTGCAATGATCGTAGTGTGCAAGTTTGTGTGTGTTCCTAGAACAACAATTGTATCGGCATGTTCGGTTCCATCGATCCGAATATTGTGTACGCCATCATCCTGCATGGCACGAAGACCAATCGTGTTAAACGAACGGTTTACCTTGAACAAATCACCGGAACTGCCGTCATAGCCAAGCTGCGCCGACGTGTACGTCTCCACTGCATTACTCGCCGAAAACAGAGTGTTCTGACCACTTCCCCAATCAAATTTAATGCGTATGTCATGCATACCATATGTGTTGACTAGTGTTTCAACATCGTAATCAACACCGTTGAATGTATATGTTTCAACGTTTGTAATCGTATCCGTGCCGAATGACCCGACACTGTCAAAAAGTTCGATGGATGTATTTCCAAGCACATTGAAAACAAAATCATCGATGGAAGACGTATAAATAATCGTATCGTTTCCGCCCTCACCATCAATCACATCATTTCCGGTAGTGCCGTTAATCGTGTCATTTCCGGAGCCTGCATTAATAACATTCGCCGATGAATTTCCGGTTATTGTGTCGGCGCCGCTGCCCGTATTAACGTTTTCTATGACCGTATCGTATGCAATCGACAGGTCATTTGCCAGATTAACCCTGCTGAACGCGCCTTCACCCAGATCGATCGTCATATTCGTTGAAAGTGCAGAACCGTCAAGCGTATCCGTACCGCCTGCATCCCAGATAGTATAAGCACGGCCGGTTGTTAACGTGTATGTTGTATTGCCTGTATTGTGACTATTATTAGCACCATAAATTTCCTGTAATGCCGCAATATCATAAAGTTTTAACGTATCGGAATAGAGTGATCCGTATGGTGACCAGTCATATGCCATGACCGAATACATTTCGGTGTTTTCATCACCTGTTAAACCGCCTGTAAACGTATGCTGAAGCCCGAGTGCATGCCCGACCTCGTGAATAATCGTAAACCACCCGTATTCACCTGCCTGTACATTACTGTCGTAAACATTTCCGGTGTCAAACCATGTATCTCCACTAAAACTACCTTGATCAGGGTAATACGCCCATGCCCCAACCCCCGACGGCAAGTTTGCTCGTCCAAATACTATATCTCCCGTACCGCCAACTTCAGAAAATGTAACATCTACATATTCCTCAATCATATCTAGCACATCACGAACGGCCTGTTTCATCGTGTTGGTCATCTGCTGAAATCCAACACGTTCCTCCGCATCGTTCGAATAGTAATTTGGTACGCTGCTCGCAAAACTGAATGTTAAACTCTGTCCCTGACCACCACCCGGTCCCCATTCAAGTCCCCTGATAAGCTGATCGTGGTTTGAGCTTGGCGGTGCCACATCGGCATCTGCGCCATACCCAACAACGGTAGCATCATATGTGCCGTCTTGTATCGAATCTGCCAACTGACAACATTCTGAACACCCACAACCCGGACGTACAGATTCCATTGACGATGCCTCGTCACCAATATTCTGATTTGTTTCAAAAGAGATGTTTGATTGCTGTGATTTTGTCCCGTTATTTTCCGTCAGACCAAAGAAACCAAAATTTTCTAAAGATGATACCGATACAGACGATACCGCGTCATCATCGCGTTCATTCTCGCTTGATTGCGAATAATCCGTTGATATTGTTAATGTTTGTTGCATAAACCCACTAAAAAATTTGCCCCGCTATCATTTCATTGTCGCAGGTAATGGTTTAAACGGGTTTAATAATAGATAAAATTTGAACTAACTTACTGAAATATTATGATTAAAACCGCAACACCGCAGGATATAGAAGAATTACAGGTAATCGCTGATGCCGCACAGTCACGGAAAGACCCTGATTACTTTAAAAAATGCATAGAAGAACGGGATGTTTTTATAATCTCGCATGACGACATGCCCGCCGGATATTGCATGCTGAATTGGGCCCCTAAATACCAACCCTTCCGGTCAATGGATATACCGGAAATTCAGGATTTGAATGTTATTCCGGAAAAACGGCGTTTGGGACTTGCAACCGCATTAATAGACCATTGTGAAAAACAGGCAATCGGCAAAGACAGTGATATGATCGGCATTGGTGTCGGCATGACAAAAGACTACGGATATGCGCAGCGTCTATACGTAAAACTCGGGTATATGCCGGATGGCAACGGATTAACCTATGACCGTCAGGGTGTATCACACGGGCAGACTATTATTATTGATGATGAGCTTAGCCTGATGATGATAAAAAATTTATAAAAACACTGATAATAAGACGGCTTTCGCAATTGCATATTGGGCATATATGCGCTAAGAGTCAGGAATATCATACATTACAAAGTGTTATTGCTGCGGTAAGCAGTTGGTTTTAGAGGCTTTTAAAGGAGTAAATTATGACACAATGGGTCTATCGTTTTGGTGAAGACAAAACCGAAGGAAATGCATCTATGCGCAATCTTTTGGGCGGAAAAGGATGCAACCTTGCAGAAATGGCCTCACTCGGCCTTCCGGTGCCGCCGGGTTTCACAATTACGACAGAGGTATGTGAATACTATTACGCCAACGGTCAGGAATATCCGCAAGACCTGAAAGATCAGGTTTCCAAGTCTTTGGCCGAGATTGAAAAGGCAATGGACCGTAAATTTGGTGACCCTGCAAAGCCGCTTCTTGTATCCGTACGTTCCGGTGCACGTGTGTCCATGCCGGGTATGATGGATACCGTTTTAAACTTGGGCCTAAATGATGAAACTGTTGAGGGTCTGGCCAAAGAATCCAACGATGAGCGTTTTGCATGGGACAGTTACCGCCGCTTTATCCAAATGTACGGCGATGTTGTGATGGGTGTTGATCACCACAATTTTGAAGAAATTATTGACCAGTACAAGCGTGATGAGGACATTTCCGAAGATCCGGAAATTCTGGCAAATGGATGGAAAGAAATTGTCGCGTCATATAAAGAACTGGTCGAAGACGAGGCCGGAAAGCCATTCCCGAATGATCCGGAAGACCAGCTTTGGGGTGCCATTAGTGCCGTTTTCAGTTCATGGATGACACCACGCGCGGTAACATACCGCCGTATACACCACATTCCGGAAAGTTGGGGTACCGCCGTGAACGTACAGTCCATGGTATTTGGTAACATGGGCGATGACTGTGCTACTGGTGTCGCCTTCACACGTAACCCAAGTACAGGGGTGAACGAATTCTATGGAGAATACCTTGTAAACGCGCAAGGTGAGGACGTTGTGGCCGGTATACGTACACCGCACCCAATGTCACAAATGCAGCGCGATATCCCCGATATTTATCAGCAACTTCTTGATGTACGTGACAAACTGGAAAAACATTTCAAGGACATGCAAGATATCGAATTTACAGTTGAAAAAAGTCGTTTGTTCATGCTGCAGACACGTAACGGAAAGCGTTCCGCCGCCTCCGCACTTAGAATCAGCACGGATATGGTCTCTGAAGGACTTATCAGTAAGGAAGAAGCCCTGCTACGTATCGAGGCACGTGCACTTGACCAACTTCTGCACCCTGCACTAGACCCTGATGCCGAGCGCGATGTGATTACAAAAGGTCTGCCCGCATCTCCGGGCGCGGCGAGCGGTATTATCGCCCTAACGGCGGATGAGGCCGAAACACTCGCGAAAGATGGACAGGATGTCATTCTTGTGCGTACAGAAACATCACCGGAAGATATCCACGGTATGCACGCCGCACGCGGTATTCTGACGACACGCGGCGGTATGACCAGTCACGCGGCCGTTGTTGCCCGCGGTATGGGCCGCCCATGTGTGGCCGGTGCCGGTGAAATCCGCATTGATATGCAAAGCCGTACAGTATTTACTGGCGATTCAACACTTAAGGCTGGTGACCACATCACAATCGATGGTTCTGCCGGTGAAGTAATTAAAGGGAAAATCCCGACACGCCAACCGGAATTATCCGGTGATTTTGCAACCATCATGCAATGGGCCGATCAGGAACGCCGCATGGATGTCCGTACAAACGCGGAAACTCAGGCCGATTCAAAAGTCGCACGTGATTTTGGCGCACAGGGTATCGGCCTTTGCCGTACAGAACATATGTTCTTCGACCCTGACCGTATTCAGGCCGTGCGCGAGATGATCTTTGCCGAAAATAAAACCGACCGTCAAACCGCGCTTGATAAACTGCTTGAGCCGCAGCGTCAGGATTTCCTTGAAATTTTTGAAGTTATGGAAGGTTTACCGGTTACAATCCGCCTACTAGACCCGCCTTTGCACGAATTCCTGCCACGCGAAGAAGAAGATATTATCCAATTCGCAAAAGCATCCGGTATTGATGAAGATAACGTACGTCGCCGTCTGGCCAGTTTGGAAGAAGTTAACCCGATGCTGGGTCACCGTGGTTGCCGTCTTGGTCTAAGTTATCCGGAAATCTACCGCATGCAGGTTCGCGCCATTCTTGAAGCCGCGATTGAATGTGACGAAAAGGTCGGCAAACAGGCGATTCCGGAAATTATGATACCGCTTGTAATGATTGATAACGAACTTGCCGCACTAAAACGTGAGGCCGAGGACACTGCCGAAAAAGTCTTCGCGGAGAAAGGCCGCAAGATCGAATACACAATCGGTACTATGATCGAACTGCCACGTGCCGCGTTAACCGCGGATGACATTGCGCGTCATGCCGATTTCTTCAGCTTCGGTACAAACGACCTCACACAAACCGGATTGGGGCTTAGCCGCGATGACGCCGGTATGTTCCTTCCGCATTATATCGAGCAAGGTATTTTAAGTCGTGATCCGTTTGAAACGTTGGATGCCAAAGGTGTTGGCCAGTTGATTGAAATTGCCGTTGAAAAAGGCCGTAAAACCAAGCCAGACATCAAACTCGGTATTTGCGGTGAACACGGCGGTGACCCCGATTCAATCGCATTCTGTGAAAAGGTCGGTCTGAATTACGTATCATGCTCACCATACCGTGTGCCAATCGCGCGTTTGGCCGCCGCACAGGCATCAATTCGTGAGCGCCAGGGCCAGTTAAAACCGGTTGCAAAAGCGGCAAATTCCTAATATTTGCGCGTATTAACGCCCGAAATGGACAACCTCTACGTTGTCGGTTTCCGCTTGGCGGACTATATCAACATCATTTGCCACTGGTAAATGTGTCCAGCTAACGTTTGGATGACCAAATTGCGCACTAAACTGGATGGTTGCGCCGACACTTAAACCCAGTTTTCTTGTATCCGCGTCTGCAACAGCGGCGGATTTAAAAATACCTACGCCCTGTACATCGGCAGGCTCTTTAAATTGAACACGTAATTGCGTTAAACCGTTACCCGGGATAATCGTACCCTCTATCATCGACATTTTATCACCCTTATTTTATTTCGAATGCATAGGGAAATAAGCATTTTTTTCATAATATGTCAATCATTATGAAAAAAATTAATGTCCAATATGTGGTCAATCAACTCATCTTTCACGAGTGCAATACCGTATGAACCGCAGGTAGAGCGTACATCACCGGCATATTTTCCATCGGATGTTTTCACCGTATCATCGCGTTTGAAAATGTGATCCTCCGCATGAAATGCATAAAGGTGTTTTTTGGCCAATCCGCGATGATGCATGCGTGCCGTGAGCTCCTGCCCAACGTAACACCCTTTGGTAAAGCAAATACCATTAAACTTATCAATATTGCACTCCATCAACGTCGAACCTTGCGGCACCATATCGCGGCTTCCATCTGGGACACCCAGTTTTATGCGGTGTTCGTCCCATTCATCAAAGTGGTGAAGCGTATCAATTAAAAAGGAATCGTTTAGATCAATATACCGCCAGCCCAATTCCGGATGACGTGGATCAACATACGCGCCATCCGGCTTATCCGGCGTATTTCCCGTGTAAACAGATACGTCAGGGGTGAAGTCAATATCCACTTTTGAACGCAATTTGAATCGCTTCAGAGTATTTGCAAGGTCTTCGGTGCGCTCACTGCCCTCACAGTCGATAATAATCCGGTCATGCTGCTCCGACACGAACATATCGTGCAAGAATTTCCCATTATGCGTCAGCATACACGCATAAATGCAGTCCTGTTTATCAAGACGCGCCAGATCGTTACTTATCAAACCATTCAGAAAACTGCGCCGATCATCTCCTGACAATATGACCACACCGCGGCTTGGCAATTTCACAACAAACTCTTTTGACATCGGGCAGACTTCCTTATCTAATAACGCGCATGAATATATTGTTTATCACATGCGGCCCGCTCGGGGATACGGTTTTAACAACCGGTCTGTTATCTCATTTGGTTAAAAAATATCCGAATTCAAGGGTCACAATCGCCTGCGGCCCGCTCGGTACATCACTATTCGAGGGATTGCCACAATGTTGTGAGCGTATTATCCCCCTCGTGAAACAAAAACGACACGGACATTGGATCAAGCTGTGGAGGCGGGTTATCACAACCCGCTGGGACATCGTCATTGATATGCGCAATAGTGCAGTTAGTCGTCTGATCTTTGCCAAGGAACGCCACATCAAAACACCGAATAAACTCGATAAAACCCGCCACTGGGTTGAGCAAAATGCCGATGTTATGGCACTAGACCACGTGCCATCGCCGCGTCTATGGTTTAGTGATAGTCAGATGACAACTGCAAAATCATTGATCAATACATCTAACACAAAAGTTATCGGCGTAGGGCCAACGGCAACATGGCCACCCAAAACATGGCCGGCAGAGAATTTTATCACTGTCCTAAAAACATTAACGGCCAAAGGCGGAACTTACGAAAAAGCAAAGATCGCCGTATTCGGTGCGCCGGGGGAGGAAGACATCGCCGCACCGGTAATCAACGCGTTTCCAGACAATCAAATCATAAACCTTGTCGGGGCATGTAACCCAGGCACAGCGGCAGCGGCATTGTCGCTTTGTAACCTGTATATCGGGAATGATTCCGGCCTTATGCACTGCGCGGCGGCCGCCGGAACGCCGACATGCGGATTATTTGGCCCGACGCTGGACCAGAATTATCGACCATGGGGTGAGCACTGTACATTCGTGCGCACACCGGAAAGTTTCGATGAACTCACAAACATTGCGGGTTTTAATCCAAAGACATTTCGTGATTGTCTGATGGCAACGCTCACACCAGATATGGTTTTAAAAGAAATAGAATCGCTGCGATCGCGTACTTAGTCGCTGTTAAGCCCAAACTCTTCGTTGCTCTGCGTATCACGTGAATAATCATCGTGATAACGGTTTTTGGAGCCGAATAAATTCATATTCACCATGTCAATATATTCACCGCGAGCACGTTCCGCCGTTCTATACGGCAAGTATTCAACGCGTTCCCATCCTTTTGACGCCATACATGTTTCAAAATCGTGGTATTCAAGGTATTCGGAGCGTAAAAATCCGTCACGATCAGGCGTTTCATTGTCAATCATACGCGAACCAGGGCGCATTCCGTCATCAGGATATGCGGGGTCACGTGGCGGAAGTCCCGGGACGCCGCGTTTTATAGCGGCCGTACGTTCGAGTTCACGAACCGAGACAACACAATGTGCCAAATGTTGATTCAATGTTTGCTGTGCCTTCGGACCTCGCAAATAAAGGGCAGAATTGGCCTCGGCACGTTGCCAGTACTGGGCGTTATTCAGTACATGCGCCTCAACCGTTGTAAACGGTTCAGTTACACTACATGCGCCCAAAAAAGGCAATATTACTAACAAAAGAAATGATAAATGTCGCATGATCTTACGAATAGAAGTGTGAATCACTAATACGGTAATTCTATCAATCACCACGCCAAAGTCACAATTCTATCCATAAAAACGCGTATCTATGCTGGGGATAACCGTGATGCTACTGTGACTGGTCACTCCACCACGTTTCCCAAACATAACCGTATAACGGTGTCTTCGACGTATGATTTAAGGGTTGCCAGTAAGCGGCCCAGTCATTGCCGCGGTAATACAGCGGAATCATCATAACTTTATCACGCAGTTTTCCATCCAGACGGCGCACGGAATCAACAAGAGCGGCGCGGTCCTTTGTAAAGGCAATTTGTTTGGAAAGCGCATCAATCTCCGGATCGCATACACCGGCAAAATTCCATCGCGATTCCTGCTTCGCGGCCTCACACCCCCAATAAAGTATCTGCTCCGTCCCCGGTGACAGGCTGGATAACCAATAATAGAGCACCATATCAAAATCATACGTATTTAAACGTCCGCGGAATGTTGCCGTATCGGCGACACGTACAGTCGGGAAAATACCCAGTTTTTCAAGATTTTTGGTTAGCGAAAGAACAATTTTCTCATCCTCTGGCTTATTTATCAGAATTTCAAAGGTAAATGCCTTGCCAGAACCCTGTCTTACACGTTTCCCGTCATGAACAACCCATCCCGCGTTCTCAAGAAGGGTTGACGCTTCCTGAAATTGAACACGCATTTCACGGCGGTCCGATGCGGTTGGAAAGACATACAGGTTCGCCCGCTCAGACTCCGGCAGATTTTCGGAGGAAAGCTCACTATTCGGATAAAAGCTCTGAATACGTTTATATTGGCCGTGGAACAGGTTTTCATTCACCCATCCCGCGTCAAACACAAGATTAAACGCCATACGTACACGGATGTCATCAAACGGCGGACGGCGCATATTGAAAATCATCGCATTAACCTTTTCCGGACGTTGATGCGGCAACACCGCCTTTGTCAAGTCGTTCGAAAGTCCATCATATCCTGTCACCCAGCGCGCAGC
>JAUICS010000399.1 GCA_030427765.1 Alphaproteobacteria bacterium | reverse complement strand
AAAACTTCAAAATCAACACTGCCGGTTTGATTAGTATTTCGGGCGTGGTATTCTAATGTCCAACACAACTTCGAAAATATTTTATCTTATGTCACAGCAAACAGTATTGGTTATCGAGGACGATGAGGGATTTCAGTTTTATATTTCGATGCTTTTTCGTAAAAGTTTCTCGGATGTTGTGTTTCATCAGGCAAATGACGGGCGAGAGGCGCTGGATATGATCGCTGGTATGGACGCATCACCGGATGTCATATTGCTGGATATGAACATGCCGGTTATGAACGGGCGTGAATTTATGGCCGCATGGCAGGAAAAATACGGAGATTCCGGAACGCGTATTTATGTGATCACATCATCGGAAGATAGCAAGGATCAGGCGATCATACAGGAGTATGGCGCCATAAAAGACTATTTGATAAAACCTGTTTTTAAAGAGACATTACAGGATATTTTATCTGCGAAATAATCATCTGTATTCAATGCCAGACAAAATTCTAAAAATTTCAAACGACGTTTCTTGGGAGAGGCCGACATTCGTTGCCTTTTTGGTAACGTTGGTTATTGCCGCGTTGTCGACATCCGTGTGGTGGCAAGTTTCCAAAAACGAGATTGATTTTATGCGGCGTCTTGTCGAAGATGAGGCTCAAATCATAAAAGTCGCGGTGTCCGATAAGGTGAAACTGGCGGTTATTGCCCTTGAACGTATGGCGCAGCGTTGGGAAGTGCGCGGCGGAACGCCATATAAAGAATGGCAAGTCGATGCGCAGCATTATGTTGAGGATTTCGTTGCGCTTACCACGGTTGAATGGGTGGATAATACCTACCACATACGTTGGGTTGAACCGCAGGCCGGAAATGAAAACGCCATCGGTTTAAGCATTGTGTTTGATGAAGACCGTAAAAAGGCTTTAGATGGCGCATCCCAAAAGGACACCGTTACCCTGACCCCGCCAATTGATTTGGTTCAGGGATATAAAGGGGTCATTGCCTATCTGCCAATTCATATTGGTGACCGTTTTGAAGGATTTATTGTCGGTATTTATGACGTTGAAAAGTTCTTAAACACCATTTTGGAAGACGCTGTATTTGATGACTACCATGTTACCGTTGCCGATGGAGATAAAACCGTTTTTTCCAGCCCCATTGATACATCGATTGTTGAACAATTGTCATCTCATGTTGATATGGATTTGTTCGGCCGTACATGGTCCATAACCGTCACCCCGCGCGATCAGTTCATTTCTGAAAATCGGACGCAACTTCCTGAAATGATATTCATGATCGGTGTATTATTCTCGTTCCTTGTCGGGGCCATCATCTGCATATTAATGGTGTCATTTATGCAACGTCATATACTGACAAAACAAACACGTCGTCTGATTGATAGTGAGGCACGTATACAAACGATTTTGGACAATACCGTTGACGGTATGATTACGATTAATGATCACGGTATTATTCAATCCTTCAACCATGCTTGTGAGGCCATTTTCGGGTACGAGGCGGATGAAGTTATTGGCCGGAATATAAAAATTCTGATGCCGGAACCGTATCATTCCGAACACGATGGATATATCAAGAATTATAATGAAACCCAGAAGGCAAAAATTATCGGCATAGGGCGTGAGGTCCAGGGGCGACGAAGTGACGGCTCGGTTTTTCCAATGGATCTCGCAGTAAGTAAGGTTGATACGGCAGACGGGGTTGTGTTCAGCGGCATTCTTCGTGACATATCCGAATTGAAAAAGGCACAGCAAGAATTGCTTAGTAAAACCAGGTCATTGGAAACTGCGGAGGAGATCGCTCAGCTTGGACACTGGAGCTATAATGTAGAAACACATGACGTTTTTTGGTCGGACCAGATATACAAAATTCATGGTGTGACGAAGGAAGATTACACCCCGGACATTAGTACCGCGATCGACTTTTATCATCCTG
>JAUICS010000398.1 GCA_030427765.1 Alphaproteobacteria bacterium | reverse complement strand
AAGTTGCGTCATGGGGCAATGCAATATGTTCCTGTTGGCGTGTTGGTGGGTACTGTGCTCCTTTTGGAATTGTTTATCGCATTTTTCAAATGGTCGGATATCAAGCAATCTATTCCGGCGTCCTCTTCGCCTACATCCGGCCCGAACCTTACGAATACCGAGGCAATTGGACAGGTTTTGTATACGCAGTATGTATATCCGTTTCAGGCCGCGGGTATTATTCTGTTTATCGCCATGATTGGCGCAATTGTTTTGACGCTACGTACACGTCCGGGCGTAAAACGGCAGAAAGTCGCGGTACAGAATGAACGACGTCCTGAAGACGCCATGGAAATTTTAAAAGTGCCATCTGAGTCACAAGGGTAGAAGGATAAGAATACATGGAAATCGATCTTATTCATTATCTTGGGGTTGCGGCGATTATATTTACAATCGGTGTTTTCGGGATATTTCTGAACCGTAAGAATGTGATCGTTATTTTGATGTCGATTGAATTGATGCTTCTTGCCGTAAATATCAATTTTGTTGCGTTTTCATCCCACCTGAACGATTTGGCTGGGCAAATTTTTACAATGTTTATTTTGACCGTTGCCGCGGCGGAGGCAGCAATTGGCCTCGCCATTCTGGTTGTATTTTTCCGTAACAAAGGATCAATCGCGGTCGAAGATATATCATCGCTTAAGGGTTAATGCCGAATATGACAGGTGCAAAAATAGATATTGATATGGTCGGGGATCAGGCGCTTGTCGAATCTGTGCGCAAAGCTATATTGCGTGAACTCGGCTGGGCTATTGATGATGAACGCGGCATATATGTAGGGTTTGAAACGACGGCGTCGGAATCCGGCGACACAAAACAACGTTATGTTGTAAAGGTTGATCCGGAATACGCAGATATGATGCCATTTATCCAGGAAGTTGTTGATACGGAATTTGAAGACGGCGAAATGTTCCAATTTGACGTATATCCTGTCATTTTGAATGCCCGTTTCCGTCAGGCGGTTGATGATCTAAATCAGGATTTGATGGCGATGCTTCCGCATGAATTTCAGGGCAATGCGGTAACGCGCACGGATATTACAAGTACGGTTCATGACCACGATGGCAGACCAGCGGGCGTACAGGTTGTATTTCGTATGCAATCATCTCTCGATCATCCGGAGTTGCCGCAAACTGTTAAAATTCACGGAACAGATACCGTGGTAGCCGTAACATATAATCACATGGATTTAGGATAACATGGAATATCTAGCCGTTTTTCCATCGCTGTTTGCATTTTTAGTTGCATTTTTATTTGGTAAAAACCTTGGTGATCGGGCGGCACAGGTTATTACGTCCGGTGCGCTGATCCTCTCTGCCATTGTGTCATGTATATTATTTTATGACGTTATACTTCAGGACAACGTACGTACGCTTGTTATTGCAGAATGGATTGTTTCTGGTGATTTTGCGGCAAACTGGTCATTACGGTTTGATTCACTATCCGTTGTGATGCTGTGTGTAATCACGATCGTATCGGCATGTGTGCATGTGTATTCAATCGGGTATATGTCGCATGATGATGCGAAGGCGCGATTTATGAGTTATCTGAGCCTCTTCACTTTTGCCATGATTATGCTTGTGACCGCAGATAACCTTCTGCAATTATTTTTTGGTTGGGAAGGGGTTGGTCTTGCGTCCTATCTTCTGATTGGTTTCTGGAACCATAAACATAGCGCGAACGGCGCGGCGATGAAGGCGTTTATTGTAAACCGTGTTGGTGACCTTGGATTGGTGCTTGGTATTATGGCGACGTTCATGGCGACGGGGACGATCCAGTTTGATGATATTTTTGCAAGTGTACCTGAGCTTGATATGCATTTTTCCCAGTTCTTGGGATTTGAGGTACATACGTTAACACTGATTGGTTTGCTGCTATTCATCGGTGCGGTTGGTAAGTCGGCGCAGCTTGGTC
>JAUICS010000397.1 GCA_030427765.1 Alphaproteobacteria bacterium | reverse complement strand
CGGTGCAAATATTTATGCCGAAATCGTTGGTTACGGTGCGACATCCGACGGGTATGACATGGTCGCCCCGAGCGGTGAAGGTGCGGAACGCTGTATGAATCAGGCGTTTGCAACTGTTGATCGTCCAATCGATTACATCAACACACATGGCACAAGTACGGTGGTTGGCGATGTCACGGAATTAGGGGCGGTCAAAAACGTATTTGCCAAGCGGGATCAGGACATTCCGCATATGAGTGCAACAAAATCAATGACAGGTCATTCCTTGGGTGCAACCGGTGTTCAGGAGGCAATTTACAGCATTCTTATGATGAAGAATGGGTTTGTTGCTCCTTCTATTAATATTGAAACGCTTGATGATCAGGCGGAAGGGCTTCCGATTGTGCAGAATACAAAACTGGATAAAGATTTGGATGTTGTTGCGTCGAATAGTTTTGGATTCGGCGGCACGAATTGCACATTGGTGTTTTCAAGATTATTCGATGATTTAAGTAAGTTATAAGATTTTTTTAATATTCTGGATGAATAAAATATGATGAATACAGATTTAATGAAGGGCAAAAAAGGATTGGTGATGGGCGTGGCCAACGACCATTCAATTGCCTGGGGAATGGCAAAGGCCCTTCACGAAAATGGTGCTGAAATTGCCTATACGTATCAAGGCGCAGCGTTTGAAAAACGTATTCGCCCACTTGCCCAAAAGACAAACTCAGACGTTCTTATCGAATGTGATGTATCGAATGAAGAACAAATGGATGGTGTGTTCGCCGAGTTGAAAGACAAAATGGGGGAAATTGATTTCGTTATCCATGCTGTCGCATTTTCCGATAAAGAGGAATTAAAGGGGCGTTACGTGAATACGTCGCTTGATAACTTTCTTCAGACGATGCACATATCCTGTTACTCGTTTACCAGCATTGCCCGTCGTGCGGCGGCAATAATGCCAAATGGCGGATCACTTATGACATTAAGTTACCATGGCGCGGAACGCGTTATGCCATGTTACAATGTTATGGGCGTTGCAAAGGCCGCGTTAGAGGCATCTGTGAAATATTTGGCGGCTGATTTAGGACCGAAAAAGATTCGTGTGAACGCCATTTCTGCAGGGCCAATGAAGACATTGGCCGGTTCAGCCATCGGAAATGCACGCCAGACTTACAGATATTCTGTTCTTGCATCCCCGCTTCGCCGGAATGTTGAGCTGGAGGAGCTTGGCTCGACGTCTCTCTATCTTGCGAGTGATATGTCCAAGGCGGTTACAGGTGAAGTTCACTATGTTGACTGTGGATACAACATTATAGGTATGCCGGAGCATGAAAACCTGAAATCCTTCATTAACGGCAGTTGATAAAACGGAAGACGCATATGCTTCTGACAATGTTAAAGGCCAAAATTCACCGTGCGACCGTCACGGAAACCAATCTTGATTATGAAGGGTCTATTACAATAGACACTGATTTGCTACATCAGTCCGGCATTTTGCCGTTCGAGCAGGTTGATGTCCTTAATATTAATAACGGTGCACGTTTCACGACATATGTTATTGAAGGTGCGGCCGGTTCCGGTGTGATTGGTATTAATGGGGCCGGTGCACGTCTGGCGCAGCCGAATGATAAGGTCATTATTTGTGCCTATTGCCAATTTGACGATGCCCAAGCCAAATCGCATTCACCTAAAGTTGTTCTTTGTTAGGCATTCATTACTAATAATAAGTGCATTTTTATTTCTATAAACTTTCTCTTGTAAATAGCAGTAATAGCTCTATGCTTGCCATAAATAATTATAAGATATTACAGGAGGTTTTATGGACCCATTTTCAGCTACAATCCTTGGTGTACCGGCAGCTACAGGCTTATACGGTGTGCGATGTGCTTTTAATTCAAAATTATCGCCTATAAATCGTGTGGTTGGAGGATTATCTGGTTTGTTTGGATGCGCGGTTGCTCTTGGTGTTGC
>JAUICS010000396.1 GCA_030427765.1 Alphaproteobacteria bacterium | reverse complement strand
AATTTCATCCAGTTTATCGATAATTTGGTTGGTCAGTTTTGTCCGGCGGTCAACACGGTTTAAAACCACATATGTTTCGGATTTTTCTTTCTCCGCCACGGACAGGGTTGGTTTACACGCCCATAAATCCATCGGTGATGTTTGAAGCGGCACCAGAACAAGATCGGCAAGGCGAATGGCGATCGTTGCGTCGCTTTCGGCATGTGGTGGCGCATCGATAATAACGTAATCACATTCTTTTTGCAGGCGTTCGGCCTCTTTCTTAAGGCGCCAGCCTTGAACCTGGCTATGTACGATCATGTTTTTATCGCCCAGATTGGCCATACGCGCCGTGTACCACAGGGATAATGAGCCTTGTGGGTCAATATCAATTGTGGCGACTTTTGCGCCTTGTTTTTGTAATGAAACGGCCAATTGTGCGGCCAATGTCGTCTTCCCGGCACCACCTTTTTGCTGTGCCGCGGTTATGATGCGCCCGACCATAACTTTTCTCCCACTTGAAACCCTTATATGATTGCTTATAGTGTGCGTGAAGTTTCGGTAAAAGTCGAGAAAATTAGATAGGTTTTGGACAGATTATATTGCACATGCGAATAGTGAACGCCAGCAGCGAAAATATTGCAAAAGCCGCCGAAATGTTGACATCGGGACAATTGGTTGCGTTTCCGACGGAAACCGTTTACGGCCTTGGGGCAAACGCATGCGATGATGATGCCATCCGTGCGGTTTACAAGGCAAAGGGCCGCCCATCACATAATCCGCTTATTATACACGTGCATAATATGGCGCAGGCCATGCAATATGCGGAATTTTCTGATCTGGCAAAAAATGTGGCATCCCAATTCTGGCCTGGGCCATTGACGCTGGTATTGAAGGCAAAGCCGGATAACGGTATTTCCGAACTTGCCACGGCGGGACTTGATACCATTGCGATCCGTTGCCCTGCGCATCCTGTTGCCAATGCCATCATCAAGCGTGCAAATCTGCCAATCGCCGCCCCAAGTGCAAATGCGTCAGGTTCACTTAGCCCGACACGTCCTATTCATGTGAAGGATAGTCTGGGTAATAATGTGCCGTTTATTATTGCAGATGGCGCATGCGGTATTGGTCTGGAATCAACGGTTCTGGATTTAAGTTGTGATAAACCGGCATTGTTGCGTTATGGCGGCGTGACGGAAGATGATCTTGAACCTGTGACGGGTGCGCTGGGGGCGCATACGGATGATAATGAAAAACCGCGGTCACCAGGTCAGCTTTCGAAACATTATGCGCCGCGTACACCCGTACGTTTGAATGCGGTTGATGTGAAGAAAGGTGAGGCATTGCTTGCCTTTGGCTCGGTCAAGTTTATGGGCGTTGAAGGTGGCGGCGCGGCTGTCGATTTGCCGGATAATGCAATCCGGAATTTAAGTAAATCACAGGATTTGCATGAGGCGGCAGTGAATTTGTTTTCAATGCTGCATGAACTTGATCAGTTCGATCATGTCGGTATTGCCGTCATGAATGTTCCCGATGTGGGTATTGGAAAGGCCATTAATGACAGACTTTTTCGTGCCACGATAAAATAATTGTCGATTTTTTATGTTTTCATAACATTTTTAATTGACAAAATAAATTATGTTAATTATAAAGTTCCTATGTTCTTTTTGAACAAATATGATTTTTATAGATTTTCTATTTATTTGAAAAGTTTACTCTCCAAAAAGCCGAAACGATTTGGCCGTGTTTTCATTTACTTGGGAACACGGTCAAATTTTTTTAATTGTGCTTAGCGTAAACTGTATCCATATCCGATGTTACACTCACTGTGACCACGCATATATGCGCTATATAACCGGCTTTGTGCAGACAGCCCTTGTGTGAGCTGCCCTTGTACTGATCTGTAGGCTGATCGTAATTGGGCACGGTATGCAAGTGTCAGTGTGTTTTGAGAGCGTATGTCGGCGAACAATGCCTCA
>JAUICS010000395.1 GCA_030427765.1 Alphaproteobacteria bacterium | reverse complement strand
GGATGATAACGCCGACCCAATCCGCAAAATGGGTAATCCGACAGACACTGTTGCACCGGCACGGTACATGAACATGGTGCCAATATTTATAAAATAAGCCCCCACCCCGGATAACATTGCGACATAAAAATGCGATGGCATTAATTCCGGCCATCCATAAATTGATGAATAACCAAGCAAAAGCAGCATGTTAAGCGTGATAATTGTGACGGAAACCAAGGTTAAAAACAAAAACGGGTGAATATCGACACTCACATACCGCATGGCAATTGAATAACCTGCGGAGCCAGCCATCAATATCACACAAAACAATATCCAGAATTCAAACATCATCCCCACCTACCCGTAATTGATCAGAAAAATGGCTAGCAGCGCCAATACAATCCCGCAAATTTTCCGCCGGTTTAGCGGTTCACGCAGGATCAATACACCAAATAAAACACTCAGCAAAATGCTTCCGGTGCTAGACAGCGGTATCGAGAGCACCATGGGCGCCCCCCAATAAAACATGGCCAATATCGCATAAAAATTTGTAAGGATGAAAAAGACAGTCAGAAACACATGCCGAAAAATGCCCCGCCGAAAAATACCCCGCCGAAAAATACCCGAATGAAACCCTTCTTTCTTCAAAAAGTGGTATGTCAGGGCATAGGTCAGAATATTCAGAGTAAATGTCGTGGCCGATAGGTATATTGCAAAAACCGGCGGAAATATATCACGCCCCAGCTTAAACCCCACATAAAACAGACCTAATCCAAACACAGCAATGGCAATATATAAAAGCCAATGCCCGGGCACTGTGCCGGGAGGTGTCATTTTTACGGTTGTATCTACTGAATCTGTATCTGTCATCGCAAGAAGGTAACGAATTCAGAATAAATTAAATAGATAAAATTTTATATATAATTATGAAAATATTATCTATTTCCTGATAGAATTTTCTTATGTACGGTTTTATAAGACATTTTAGATATGTGTTTTTAGGTGCGGTTTTACTCCTTTGTGCCGCATCCGAAGCGTATGCATTAAGCTGCTCAGCCAACAACAAACAACAACATCTTAGAAGACTGGAAAACGACTGGAGATTGTCCAAGTATCTAAATCCAGTTTATGTCGCGTGTGAGAAGGCGTATAAAGCATGCGAATCTCAAAAAAAGGCTGAGCCCTGCAATCAGGCGAAAACACTATGTCATCCAGACAAGGTAGAGGTCGCACAGAGCTGTGAATCATCCATACAGGACGATTTTTGTAAAAAACTTCCCGATCATGACGGGTGTAAAAATGACAATATAAATCGTACCATTGTTGATGACATTACCCGCGACATGAACAAATATTTCAAGGCCATTGATAAGTTCAACCCCAATGCGACAACACTAGAAACCGCACTCGCATATCAGGATGACGCAATGAAGGCCGTACGTATAATTCCAGCTGTTGATAGAACTGCAGGCGCAATAGAGGGTGCACAGACTATAGTTGAAGCATCATACGGAACGTATGTAAGTAATTACAATCGCTTCCAAAACAAATATGTTAATCCAGTAAGACGCGCCATGGGCATACCCACCCGCGAATTCGGCGTACCAGGAAACGCCAGAAACTAGAAAAAATTTAAATTAGCTAAGCGCTTTGTCCTTCTGCATCATCCGCCGTTGCATCATCTTCCTGCGCTCTATTGATATTCATGAACATCAGAACAGGTGACGCAACAAAGATCGATGAATATGTACCAATTAAAATTCCGAATATTAATGCATTAATAAATCCACGAATAACCTCCCCGCCAAATACCCATAGGGCAATCAGCACCAGAAGTGTGGTAACAGATGTCATTAAAGTACGGCTCAATGTTTGGTTTACGGACTTGTTGAACAGTTCGTTAATCGGCATTTTTTTAAATTTACGCAAATTTTCACGAATACGGTCAAACACAACCACAGTATCGTTAATCGAATAACC
>JAUICS010000028.1 GCA_030427765.1 Alphaproteobacteria bacterium | reverse complement strand
CCCGCCACCGGCGCCCGCGCCGCCTGCGCTATCTGGTTCGGCAGAGTAGAATTTATACGCCGTGTTTGCATATGATCGATGAATCATATAGCCGGGAGCTTTCTCAGAACCTTCACGCATCATTGACGTTCCAAAATGTACAACAGGCATGCGCCATTCCCCGCAATATGGGATTACCTTCTCACGATATTTTTGGTGTTTTGTAGTATTTCCAAGCTCACCAACACGCATGATAACGTCTTGCCCACCAAAAAATTCCTGAACAAACTGTTTCCATTGCATTGCGTAAGGGTCACCACCAACAGAAAAAACCTCAGATGCCAATCTTGCCTCGCGTCCATTGACGAAATAGGCCTTTACGTCTTTCGGAACCGGCAGTTTTTTGTATAGTGCGATACAGGTTGAAACAATGAAGCCGAATTTTGTTATTGATGACACACTCGGCATTTCGGGAACCGCGACCAATGCAGCGGCGGCAGAGTTATTTTCGTCAATTACAATCGACATTGCCCCAAATGTTATTTCACGTTCGCGTGACGTTATACCAAGCGGAGACATGCCCGGGCGACTTTCCTGAATGGCATCATTGTATGTAAGCCAGATATTTGTGGCCATGCTGGACCCGAATTTGGCCGTAAAAAGGGTCAGATACTGTGCTGAATTCAGGCCATAATTTATCGGCACTAGCATGCCAAGTGCAAATACAAGCCGGACAGGCGCCCAGATATTATCAAAACGGCGACCGAATGGAACACCGGTTTGTGCCGTTTCAAATATAACGACAAGGACATAATATAAAAATATAATCACCCCAACGAATAAAACACCGTAACTATAAACACGGTACATGCGTTGTAATGCCACGTTTATAAGGGGTATTTCACCATCATTCTGCGGCCCATATTCCGACCCGTACAAGCCAGGAATGGCGAAAATCTGATCCAGAACACTAAAAGCAACATCCTTTTCCGGACGCATTGTTGTGAACAAACTGTTCATTTGATTCAGGGCGGATCCCGCCCATGCATCATTGCTAAAAACCGCGACTAACAGAACCACAAACTGCAGGAACATAAGCGCAATTCCAACAAGTGTCGCTAAAAAAAGTATCATTTTATCAATATTGTTTTTATCAACAACGATGTTGTTTGCAGCCTCCGCCACGACCTGGCCGATACCGTAACGTCCCATGTTTGCAGGGTTTGCAAAGGGATGATTTTCAGGAATAAGGCGAAGGGCACTGTAGGTTAGCGCCAAAAGGAAAGCAAAATACGAAAAACTATTGCCAATGATACGCTGCACGCGCGGCAAAATACCCGGTAAAACCGCGTACTTTATTACTCTTCCGCTATATGATCTGACTGCGCTTGTGTCTGCCATATATTACACTTTCAAAAACCTGCTTTTCTTTCTGTGTTCCATATTCATTATCAGCTCGGCGTCGATGATGACCCAACACGTCCTGCGTTCGGTGTTTCACCACCCGCCAAATTACGTACAAATGGGCTTGCAACGACACGGCCAGCCGTACTTCCGATTGTTGGAATGGCACCTGCAACCTGTTGACCGATCATCGCACTTGAAATTCCGGCATTCCGAACAAGACCTTCCGTAGGATCGGACTGGTTATCAGAGAATGTCTGAACATTTCCACCAATCCACCGAATAATGTTATCCGGCACGGCATCAATTAATTTAAACGTTCCCATAGCCGCCATATAGACGACAATCACGTACATGACACTAAAGAAAAACTGATCGATCGGATCACGCCAGTATTCGATGCTCATGAGATCATCCGGCGTTGTTGAATCTGAGCACCCATAACCGCCAAGGTTACACACGGCCAAATCCCATATGCTATTTAAAATGGCAACCTCTGCAAAAAAGATGATAGATGTTGCCAGCAATCCAAATACCATCAACGTCGGCCTGATAAAGATTTCAAGTAGCAATAAATAACCGTTTACGGCAGAATCGCCCATAAACCCTTTCCCTTCGAGACGTAAATGCGCAAGGGCCCATAACGGAACCCCGACCATGGCCTCAAAAATCGCCATAATCCATGTTCCCACCCCGAAAAAGAAATACATGAACGGCAAAAACGGCACGATATAATAAAGGATAATTCCCGATGACAATGCCACAACAACCAAGGATGATATGAATGTGGAAATTCCTTGTATAACGCCTGCCGCACTATTAACACCCGCCGCACCGAGCACACCACCGCCGGTTGCCAATGCAAATGACAGCATAAGGTTACGAACCGCGGCATCCAACATGGATTTCCCAAGGGTGCTCAACTGCGCCAACGGATGTACCTGCGGGTTTTCACGCATAGAAATAATGCCGCTGGTCCCTAAAATACTGTTTATGATACTCATAAACGGACTGGTTCGCGTTGTCTGACGTTCTGCGTGTGACAACGCGGTATATTTGTAGACTTTTCCTAATACCTTTGCGATTTCCATGTCATTGCCCGCCTCATCAAAATTCGGTTCAAGATTTGGGTCGGAGGCAATGACCACGTTATACATATCTTCAGGTGTAGTAGCCGCATTATGACGACGACGAAATTCTGCCACCTGCTGCATAATAAGCGGCATTTTGCTGATGGTTGGACGCGCATAAATACTGGATACAAAATTACCATTCATTTCGGCGATACTGTTATACCACACACCGGCGCCGCCCCAACCCATCTCACGGATCTTATCGGTCAAGGATGCATCAATACTTTGAAGATATGTTTCGTATGCGAATTTCACCGCAAAAATATTAAAATAATTGTCCATAAGGGCATTGCCCTGCAAAATCCCTTGTGCTGGAAATTGGCAATTATCGGCACTTATATCAGTGTGAACGTTTGATAAAGACTGCCTAAGACCTGTATTACCCATAAAATCCGCGCCGTTTCGTGCCCGGCTAAGCGCCTGCTCCAACCCGGCGACATAACAGTCTACATCTGGTTTTTCCGTGTAAGCCGTGGCCATATATCGGCCAAAATCACGCGGAAAACTGAATTCCGCATCACCCCAGGATGAATAAAAATTATACGCCGTAGATGCCATACTCTGGTGAATTATAAAAGATGGACTTCTTTCCGCATCCCTGCGCATCAGGGCACGGCCAAAATTAGCCACTGGAAATCGCCATTCCCCGCAATACGGAATAACTCTTGTTCGGTAATGTTGATGCTGCTCCGTATTGCCCAAATTACCAATACGCATAATTACGTCCTGACCCTGAAAAAACGTTTTTACAAACTCTTCCCAGGCGGCGACATCGCCAGTCATGACTTCAGAAGCCAAACGGCTTTGACGACCATTAACAAAATAGGCATCCACATTTTTGTCAGGAATATCGTCATAGAGTGCCATGCAAGTCGCGACAATAAATCCGAACTTTGTTGTTGTCGACACATCTGGAATTTCTGGAACCGCCAGTAAAGCAGCCGCAGAAGCCATTTCATCTGTAACGGTTACCTTGGCATCAGTCCCTCTATAAAACGTAATATCTCTTGTTTTACCTGCAACCCCGAAAGGTGACATTCCCGGCTGATTTTCCTGAATCGATTCGTTATATTTAAGCCATATATTTGTTGCCATGCTAGAGCCCATTTTTGCAACATACAGCGTAATAAACTGAGCAGAGTTCAAACCATAATTGATAGGCAAGAGCAACCCAATCGCCGCAACAAGCCGTAACGGAACCCACACATTATCGAAACGGCGACCGAATGGAACACCGGTTTGTGCCGTTTCAAATGCCACAACCAGCATATAATAAAGAAAAACGATAACCCCCACGAATAAAATAGCGTAACTGTACATCTGGTACATTTTATGTAACCCGGCGTTTATAAGGGGTATTTCACTCTGGCTGGCCGGGGCGTATTTCGAACCGAAAATTCCGGGAACCGCAAACACCTGATCAAGAATACTGAATGCAATGTCTTTTTCCGGTTGCGTGGTGATAAACAGGGCATTTATTTGTTCAACTGTTGTCCCCGCCCATGCGTCCGAACTAAATACCGTTAGCACAAGGGCGACGAATTGCAGGAATAAAAGCGCAATACCAATCAACGTTGCAAAAAATAAAATAATTTTATCGGTGTTTCGTTTGTCGACAACGATATTATTTGCAGCCTCTGCCACAACATGACCAATCCCATAACGCCCCATATTTGCAGGGTTTGCGAATGCATGATTTTCTGGAATTAAGCGCAGCGCACTATATGTTAGTGCCAATAAAAATGCAAAATATGAGAAACTTGTTTCGACAATCTTTTTCACACGCGGCAAAATACCGGGCATAACGAGGTACTTCACCACGCCCTTCGTTGATAATCCTTTGTTATCATTCAGTATTTTATTTTTTTCTTGCTCTACCACGTTTACCTGAAATACATTTTATATATAGTTTCCCACTCAAATTTTATCACAGCCGCAATTTCAACTGCAATTTTTTACAATTCCCTACTGTTAATAGACGCTAAGAAAGATAATTATTTGCTAATTTTCGGGTAAAAATGCGCTAAAATGAGACGATTTCACATTTGACTTACATCTAAAACCCTATAGAAAAGAATTATGAGTAATCCGAAAGACGATACTGCCGCCACAAAACCCTATCTGGTTCTGGCCCGAAAATACCGGCCACAGCACTTTGACGAATTAATTGGACAGGATGCCCTCGTCCGCACATTGCGTAATGCCATTGAGCGTAACCGTATCGCCCATGCATTCATGCTGACCGGTGTCCGCGGGGTTGGAAAAACAACGACGGCGCGTATCATCGCTAAATCATTGAATTACGCCGGTCCGGACGGCACTGCCGGCCCGACGACAGGAAAAACCGACGACTGTAAAATCTGTAAGGCCATTTCCGAAGACCGTCATCCCGATGTGTTTGAAATGGATGCCGCCAGCCGCACCGGCGTTGATGACATCCGCGAGATTCTGGACGGCGTACGTTATGCCCCGACATCGGCGCGTTACAAGATTTTCATTATCGATGAGGTTCACATGCTGTCCAAGCAGGCGTTTAATGCCTTGCTAAAGACACTCGAAGAACCGCCGGAGCATGTCATCTTCATCTTCGCAACAACCGAAGTACGTAAGGTTCCCGTAACCGTTTTATCCCGTTGTCAGCGCTTTGATCTGCGCCGTGTTGACCCCGACACACTTGCCGCGCATTACAAATCCATTTGCGAGAAGGAGGGTGTGGAGATTGATGATGATGCCCTCGCCATGATCGCACGCGCCGCCGACGGGTCCGTCCGTGATGGTCTTAGCCTGCTTGACCAAGCCATTGTTCAGAGCGATAAAAGCATTACGGCAGATGATATTCAAAACATGCTCGGCCTTGCCGACCGCGGAAAAATTGTCAATCTATTTGATGCCGCGATTCAAGGCGATACCACAAAGGCCCTGTCCATTCTGGATGACCTTTATGTCGATGGCGCCGATCCGGTTATTTTGATGCAGGACCTGCTTGACACCGTTCATAACCTGACAAAGATTAAAACATTGGAGCCACGGAATATTCCGAACCAGCTTAATTTGGGTAAGGCCGTATGGGACCATAGTACAGAATTGGTATCAAAACTGTCCGTTCCGTCCCTTGGGCGTGCGTGGCAAATCCTGCTGAAAGGACTGGAAGAAACACAAATCGCGCCAAACCCGCAAGCCGCAGTAGAAATGACCCTGATTAAACTCATCTACGCCGCCGATTTACCGGACCCGAGCAAGCTTTTGAAACACGTTCAGGATGGCGTGAATAATGGCTCAATGACGGCCGCACCGAATAGCAATGGTTCTGGAATGCCCAACGGCAACGGCGGGGGGACATATGCATCCGCCGCGGTGGCGAAACAGCCCGCTGCCTACACCGATCTAGAGCCACAGACAATCGAAGACGTTGTTGACTTTCTGGAACAATGCGGTGAAATCCGCATAGCGGAATATATGCGCGAATATGTTCGACCCGTAAAGGTAAAGACAGGGCGTCTTGATATAAACCTCGCCGATAACGCGCCGCCGGACTTGACCAACAGCATTGGCCAGACTTTGACGCGTTTATGCGGTTCACGGTGGATGGTCAGTGTCTCATCGGAACAAGGTCAACCGACGCTGAACGAATCGAAAAAGATGGAGGAAGAGGCAACGCTCGCGCGGATAGCACAGACTCCGCTTGTGGCCAATATCATGAAAAATTTTCCGGGTGCCAAAATTATTTCTGTAAATCCGCACCAAAATGATGATAAACATGAAGATAATGTGATTGATATCAAACATAAAAAGGAGTCCCCATGAATATCAACGTCCAACAAATGATGCGTCAAGCACAAGAAATGCAAGAGCGTCTTAAGCAAATGCAGGAAAAAATCGGGAATATGGTCGTTGAAGGGACAGCCGGCGGCGGTGTTGTTGTCGTTCAAATGGCATGTAAAGGAACATTGGAAGACATCCAAATTCAGGAATCTGCAATTAACCCGGCAGAAAAAGAAATGCTGGAAGACCTTATTATTGCAGCGTGTAATGATGCCCGCGCAAAGGGTGACCAGTTAATGGCGGAAGAAACACGCAAAATGATGGAAGACATGGGTCTTCCGACAAATATGCAATTGCCGTTCTAATTCACGGCAGCAAAACACCCGTTTACCTATGAAATTTGCCTATTTCGGTTATGACATCCTTGTATCGTGCCTTGAGCAATTGATGCAGGATGGGCATAAACCCGTGCAGATTTTCACGTTTTTTACCGATGGTAAATTCGATCACAATGCCAAGGTCCTGAATATTGCCGCGGCACATAATATCCCCGTGTCGTTTTCAAAACCGACACAGGGCGATATTGATGCTCTGGTTAAACGAGGATGTGAGCTTTTTATCTCCGCCGCATATATCCATAAAATTCCATCAATACCTGATAACGCCTACGGCATGAACATTCATCCGACACTTCTGCCCAAGGGACGGGGAAAATTCCCGCTACCGCACGTCATGTTAAACCACCGTGACACGGCGGGTGTTACACTTCATAAACTCGCCGATAAGATGGATGAAGGTGATATCCTTATGCAGAAACCGATTTCCCTGTCCGACGAAGATGATCTGGAAACACTATCCTCAAAGATTGTCATGCACGCGCCGCATTTGCTCGCCGAATGCGTTTCCGACATTGAGACGCATTGGAACGCCGCCACGCCGCAAGACGCATCACAAGCCAGTTTATGGCCGTATCCGGAAGATAATATGCGCACCGTAAACTGGAACATGCCAGTAAGCGAGATTGATAGGATCGGGCGGGCGTTTAGCCGTATTGGCTGGCTATGCCATCTTCAGGGGCAGGATTACTGGATTTACAATTACAGTCTATGGCAGGAGGACCATGATATGCAGCCCAGCACTATCGCCGCCGTTACCGACCGTGAAGTCACCGTTGCGGCAAAAGACGGTTTTATCTGCCTGAAAGAATTCTCACCGAAATAACAAGGACCGGAAAAACATGCGTTTTATGACATGGAACATGAATTCAATACGCCTGCGTATCAACCTTTTGCTTGATCTGATCAAAGAAGAAGACCCCGACGTGATTTGTATTCAGGAAACAAAAACGCCGGATGAGTTTTTTCCGTTCGGCCCGTTACAGGACGCCGGATACGGCCATATTCATATTCAGGGGATGAAAGGGTACAACGGCGTAGCCATCATGTCCAAAACCCCATTTGATGCCAAAAACCAGTTCGACCGCGTCGGCCGGCCCGATTGCCGCCACATCAGCGTGACGTTACCCGCCGCCAACACGAATGGGCCGGTTGAGGTGCATTGCTTGTATATACCAGCAGGCGGGTATGAGCCCGACCCCGTTATTAACGATAAATTCCAGCATAAGCTTGATTTCGTCGATGAAATGTCGGGATGGTTCAAGGATAATTACACACCGGACCAGCCACTGATTGCCCTTGGTGATTTTAACATTGCGCCGCTGGAACACGATGTATGGTCGCATAAACAATTGCTGAATGTTGTATCGCATACGCCGGATGAAGTGACGCGGCTTGAGAAAATGCAATCGTCTTTAAACTGGACGGACTGCACCCGCCATTTCGTGCCGGAGGATGAAAAATGCTACACATGGTGGTCGTACCGGAATAAAGACTGGAAAAAATCGAACCGCGGCCGCCGCCTTGACCACATCTGGGTTACCCCGCCTCTGGCCGATGGCATCAAAGGACAAAAAATCCGTACCGACGTACGCGACTGGACCAAAACCAGCGACCATGTCCCGGTAATCGCCGACATTGATGTGTAGTTATTTTAATACTACACCTTCATTGCAAGCATTCAGAGAGTGCACGGCAATCCAGACATTTTTTTCAACCACAGAGAACACTGAGATTTTGTCATCCTATGCGTAGGCATAGGATCCACATTTTAAGTTCGCGCTTACGTATAAATGGATCCTGTGAACACGTCACAGGATGACCAATTAAAAAAATCTTAGAGTTTGCAGCAAACATCGTGGACGTTGTGGTTTATGGGGTTTTGGAATGATGCTTTCACGGGAAATTCAAGTGTCTCAGGAGAAACAAATACTCGAAATGACGGAAAATCAAACATGCCGCTCCATAAATTCAATTTATTTGTTTCTTATCAAATAGATACAATACATTTCATTTTTGAAATTTGACACACGAGATAGCAATATGGTCTTAGTGATTTACAACCACCACTCCTAAATAGAAAACAGGGCCTTTATAAGCCCTGTTTTTTTATTCTGATAAAGACCGGTTCGATTAACGCCTCGGTGGTTGGCCACCGCCGCCTCCACGGTTTCCAGCACTTGGCCCACCTTGAGGACCTCCGCGTGATACGGTGCCTTGATTATTGCCGCCAGAATTGTTTGGTTTCCAGTTTGTACGGCCATCATTTCCGCCGCCAGGATTGTTCGGCTTCCAATTTGTGCGGCCATCGTTGCCACCGCCAGGATTATTTGGCTTCCAGTTTGTGCGGCCATCGTTGCCACCGCCTTGGGAAGGGGGATTACCCGGTTGACGTCCACCACCGGGTCCGCCGAAGCCTTGACCGCCACCTTGTTGTGGAGGTTGCCCTCCATAACCTTGACCGCCGCCCTGCTGTGGAGGTTGCCCTCCATAACCTTGACCGCCACCGCGGTTTTTTGGCATCCAGTTTGTGCGACCATCATTTCCTACACCTTGAGAAGGAGGATTATCGGGCTGAAGACCGCCCCCCGGGCCACCATATCCACGATCACCTTGTGCATTTACGGACCAACTTGCAAATGTTAATGCGGCAACGGCCACAGATAATAGAAGTGGTTTAAACATCATGTTCTTTTCCTGAATTTTGTTAAAAATACTTAATAATGGTACGCTTGTTTTCAATGCCGTGCAAATTTCATCAACGATATTTATACAATAAAAACAAAATCTTAAATATAATCAAGATATGTGAATGTCACGGTTATGAATCACCGTAAGGTCCTATGACCAGTGTGATACTTTCTGACCGATCAGTTTTTCAAACTTCTCGACTTCCGGCATCAACACATCTTCCAGAAATGCCTTATCCGCATCTGGAATGTTATTGCCGTTTGTCGGGTTCTTCTGCTCGCCAAACACAAAGCGTTTCAGGCCGATCGCCTTTGCCGTAT
>JAUICS010000027.1 GCA_030427765.1 Alphaproteobacteria bacterium | reverse complement strand
GACACAGGTAATCGGCGTATGCATCTGCGTTATATTCGACAAGTGAAGCAGCTTTAATAATTTTCAGCAGGTCCGGATCGACACATTCTGGACGTACGTCATCCCATGGTAACTCTTCGGCTTTCCAGTAAAGTGGCTCTTGCTGCATCATCATCTCACATTCAACGTTTAAACTTTATGCAAAGGGTTATACCATTGATTGGTGAAAGATCAAACGTTACTCATCGATAATTGAAATACTCTCGATTGTATCGGGGTTGGAGCCAAAAAATAAAAGAAGCGTTTTGATCCCATCTTTTGTGCTTTGAAGGCGGATATGATCGTCTTTTAATGATATGCGGTCAAATGCGCCGACATAAAGGCTCAATTCTTTCAAGTGGTCGCTTAAACTGTTTTCCTGTCCGTCAAATACATTAATTTGGAATGTTTGTTTTGACGTATCATCTTCAAACGACGAAAGCGCGCGCGTTATACTTACAACATTGTCACATCGTGTTTTGCACTGCGGCGATCCTATGCAGTAATCTTCGCAGCGCGTTCCAGTATATTTACATTTATATCCGCGTTCAGGATAACAAAGGTAATTAAGATATGGTGCGGGTGTTGGATAGTCCGGCCCGCCGTTTACACTGATCAGAAAGTAAACGCCGTGGTTTTCGTATGCGCTTTCAACCGGCAGGTATGCATTTCGTATCGTCACTGTGGATGGTGCGGGATACAGCTCAAGTATATCTGTATGATCTTTAACAAATGTTTCGGTACCGTCCCATGTGGATGTAAAGAACGAGACGGGGATGATGATACGTTCCGTACTGATAACGCGTTCTGAGAACAGTAACCGTTCACTGGGCTGTATCAGAAACAGCGGCGTTTCAACGGTAAATGTTTTTCCAACAGATGGATGGTCATGCCAGTAAATTTCATCCTTTTCAAAAAGCTCGTATATCTCCGAATAATCATTGAAAGGATTTGAACGGTCTTGCGGTTGCGCCACCGCCGTGATTGATAACGAAGATATTAGGACAGTAAATATAAAAAAACGGCAGGCCAAAAACATCATGTGATGATTATAGCCTACCGCTTCAAAATCGATAGTTGTTTATTAGGCGGCCAGCGCCTTTTCAACCGCGTCACCTAGACCGGCCGGTGAATCGGATACTACGAATCCGGCGGCTTCCATCGCCGCAACTTTGGACTCTGCCGTGCCCTGACCACCGGAAATGATCGCACCGGCATGACCCATACGCTTACCCGGAGGGGCCGTACGTCCCGCAATGAAACCGGCAATCGGCTTTTTGTTTGGATAATTTTTGTAGAATTCTGCCGCTTCTTCTTCGGCAGTACCGCCAATTTCACCAATCATCAAAATTGCTTCTGTCTCATCATCCTCAAGGAACAATGACAGGGAGTCGATGAAATTCGTGCCGTTAACCGGGTCACCGCCGATACCGATACATGTGGATTGGCCAAGACCGTTGGCAGTTGTTTGGCCAACCGCTTCGTAAGTCAAAGTACCAGAACGGGATACGATTCCGATTTTACCGCGTTTGTGAATATGGCCCGGCATAATACCGATTTTGCATTCATCCGGCGTGATAACACCCGGGCAGTTAGGGCCGATAAGGCGTGAATTTGATCCCTGTAGACCACGTTTTACACGTACCATGTCCAGAACCGGAATACCTTCTGTAATACAGATGATCAGTTCAATATCGGAATCAATGGCCTCCAAAATGGCGTCTGCCGCGAATGGCGGCGGCACATAAATCACGGATGCGTTACAGCCTGTTTCATTCTTCGCATCGGCAACCGTATCGAATACCGGAACGTCAAGGTGTTTTGTACCGCCCTTACCCGGGGTAACGCCGCCAACCATTTTCGTACCGTATTTGATGGCTTGTTCCGTGTGGAATGTACCGTGGGAACCTGTAATTCCCTGACAGATAACTTTTGTGTCTTTGTTAACAAGTACTGACATAATTTTTCCTTCTCTTAAAATTCGTTAAGCGGCTTTTTTGGCTTCTTTGGTTGCTTTCACAACTTTTTCCGCCGCATCGGCAAGGTTATCGGCCGAGATAATCGGCAGACCGGAACCGGCCAACTTCGCTTTACCTTCCTCAACATTTGTGCCTTCCAGACGAACAACAAGCGGTACATTCAATGACACTTCTTTCGCCGCGGCGATAACACCTTCCGCGATCACATCACATTTCATGATACCGCCGAAAATATTGACCAGAATACCTTCGACGTTTTTATCGGACAGAATAATTTTGAACGCCGCAGTCACTTTTTCCGCCGTTGCCCCGCCGCCAACATCAAGGAAGTTCGCAGGCTCACCGCCGTGAAGCTTGATGATGTCCATTGTGGACATCGCGAGACCGGCACCGTTTACCATACAGCCGATATTTCCATCAAGGCGGATATAGGCAAGATCGAAGTCTTTCGCTTTACGCTCGTTCTCATCTTCTTCGTCAAGGTCACGAAGGGATGCAACATCCGGATGGCGGAATAATGCGTTGTCGTCAAAGTTCAGTTTTGCATCCAATGCAACAATGTCCTGGTCCTGCGTGACAACAAGCGGGTTAATTTCCAGCATGTCACAATCCAGACTGACGAATGCGGCGTAAAGATTCATGAAGAATTTTACAGCCTTTTTATTCGCATCACCGGATAAACCGAGTGAAAAGGCCAATTTACGTGCGTGGAACGGCATCATGCCCGTTGCCGGATCAATGTGAACATTCACGATTTTTTCCGGTTGGTTTTCGGCAACATCTTCAATATCAACACCGCCTTCGGTGGATACCATAAACATGACGCGGGACGTTGCACGGTCAAGAAGGATACTGCAGTAAAGTTCTTTTTCGATGGCACAGCCGTCTTCAATATATAGACGGCGGACTTTTTGTCCTTCCGGTCCGGTTTGGTGTGTTATAAGCTGCATGCCAAGCATGCGTTCTGCTTCGGACTTTACCTCTTCAATCGACTTCACAACCTTAACACCGCCGCCTTTACCGCGACCACCGGCGTGTATCTGTGATTTTACAACCCATACAGGGCCGCCCAGTTCCTCCGCGGCCTTAACCGCATCGTCGACATTCATGGCCGGCTGCCCCTCAAGGATAGTCACGCCGAATTTTTTAAGTAGTGCTTTGGCTTGGTATTCGTGAACGTTCATTGAAAACTCCAGTATTAAATTCGCTTTCGATAGATGAATATCTACATAAACTCTGTTTAACATTGTGACCTGCATTTGCAAGCCCTTTTCCGATGTTTTTGAAAAGAGTGCATACGGGTGTGAAAACGCACCAGAAATGACATGTTTTTGCAATTCTAGGATAATTTTAAGTCATTGAAAAAACATAAAAAACACGCTGAATTTTACTTTATGGTAATACTTTCTGTAGTATTATTATTAATAATTCAGTCAGGGAGACATAAAAAGTGGTACACGCAGCGTTATTACATGCAAGTAGAGGAGTAGGGGATTTTGGTCCTGACTTGTTATGTATGGGTATGCCCCGTGATGAACTTTTCAGATTACTTCAGGCTAAAGCAACAGACGTGCGTAGGACATATGGTGAGATGCTAACTAAAACGGCATCATGCGGCATGGCATTGGCAAGTTTTAGTGCGATGAAAGAAAGGCTAGAAAGCTTTAATAATCTTATAAATGAAACCTATGGTGCTGGGACTGCGAAAGGTCTTAATCGTGTACTTGATGAAACATGCGGGATTGTACGTGATGACGCACGGATAAGAAACTACCTTGAAAATTCAGAAGGTTGGCAGGCGTTAGATGATAGCGAGCGCAGACAAATTATCAGTCAGCTACGTGAGCTACATACCGCAAGGGAACGTGCATTAAGTGGGGAAACTTTGTCAGGCGACGATATCCCGCGTGACTTGCATCCATTTTTACGTCAAAGAATCGAACAAGGATTTTTCCAGCGTATGTCAACATCAATCGAGGGCATGACAACTGAACGTTTGGCAGAATTAGGCGCATCACATGGTGCGGTATTACGGGGCCTAGGTGATGGAACTATTGATTATAATTCTTTGCCGGAAAACGTGCGTACTGTCCTCGCCGATTTTGGGATAAGTGGCAATGATGTACGTGCCGAAATTTTTAATCTTTATTCAACAAACCCAGAAGCATTTGTATCAATCATGGAGCGCTTCCAAGCCGAGAAGATTTCATTTTCAATGGGTGGGCCGCGTAGCACAAGTTTGCCGAAGGGTGTTGAGGTTGGTGACGATGCCCGCGTTTTATCTGCATCGTTTGATGGTGCAGGTGCTGCGCTAGACCCCACGTGGACACATCTTGATCTATCGGAACCACGATACGCTAACGCTACTACAACTCGCGAATTGGAAGCTACGGCAACTGCCTAAATCACAAATTTTGGAGCGGGTGAAGGGAATCGAACCCTCACGACCAGCTTGGAAGGCTGGGGCTCTACCATTGAGCTACACCCGCATCATAGAGAGATACCCACTGGATAACAGTATTTTTTGGGAAATTCAAGTTGTCTTTTACTGTTGAAGGTACTGTTCGAGCCCGAATGACTTCATCCATATTCGCGCGCCGCTTTTGGCAAACTGGTTCGTACTCTCAAATCCGGCCTTTTCAACGGCACGCCAGGATGGTTCGTTTCTATCTTGCACATAGGTTGTTATGTACCCTCGGAATCCAATACTGCCGAGGTAATCAAGCCGTCCGTGATGCAATTGTGCCGCATAACCTTTTCCGCGTTGGGACGGATGGATAAACGATCGTCCAAATAATGCCTCGGGCATATCACCGGAATAATCGATTGTGACATTGGTTGTGCCGATAATTTTGCCGTTTTTCCAAAGGGCAAAGGGTTGATTTCGTTTTGATGCTTCCGGATAGATAAATTCATCAAGAGTAGTATTCTGGTCCGCAAAGATGCTTGCATAGTGACGTTGGAAAAAATCTTCGTGTTCATTGTTGAGGAGAAAACGAATAAATGAGGTCCATTCATCCCAGGATTCAATCGGCTTTAATTTGACATGGTTCGCATCATAGAAATGACTATGTAAATAATCTTCACAAGGATGACCAAACAAACCGCGCATATGTTTTCATAAAACAAATGCAGGCAAAGCACAATAAAAAAATATTATTCTTTTGTATTATTAATAATTATAATATTTTTTTAAGTTTATAAAATAAACGCCGTTATGAGACTGTACGCCATGAAATGGATGTACCGCCGCCGGGGTTGTTGAAGGTTTGGGCGGCACTACCGCCCCGTTTCACAACCTCGCAAAAACGCAAAACGTTTCCATCAGGCAATGCCCATCCGGATGACCCTTGTGATAAACAGAACTGGCCGTCGGCAACGCCGAAAATACCGTCGGCAACACGTGCAATCTGGTGGTGGCTATTGATATCCAGCGTTACGTCATTTCCGTTCAGTTTTGTAATTTCGTCCAGAGTGATGGAGCATTTCATATTGCCGTAACCATCCGTATAACATACAACGTTTTTGGGGTAATCCGGGACCGCATCCATAAGGTCATCGCCCAGTTCTTCGAAATTACCAAGGGCAATCTTACCGAACGATGGCGGGAAAATATCGCGTGAACGGAATTGTGATCCCGCTTTCTCGCACCGGATTTCACGAATGACTTCGGCCGCCGGTTTGATGAATGATAATGTATACCCGCTATTCACCGCACAAATTTCTATACCGTTGAACAATTTTACGTATACGAACCCTTCTCCGGCGTTTTTAACGCGCGGTGCCAAATCATCCTTACGCGGTGCGGTGTTCACGTAAAATTTATGACGTGAGCCTAGCTTGCTGGTCACCGCGGTTTGTGCAAGTGCAAATCCCGTCGCCACCGTGTCAAAGGCCGGCACGGAAAATGTCGAAATATTCGTGTTTATGTCGCGCAGTTCGTAATAAATGCGCTGCTTAACTTCTGCAAAAGCAAGATCGTGCAACGCGCCGTAATCGGCGATCACGTATACGAGTGTGTTGTCTTTCATGGCCGGAATCTCCTCCTCAGATGCGTGTTTGACAAATATCAAGAATTCAAACGATTTTTCATGATAGGATAAATAAGGTATATTTTATATGAACTTTTATACGCGTGTGGGCAAAAAAATGTCATTGGAAAAAATCGGCTCTCTCTACAAAAAAATATTCAGTATTGAAGAACTTGAAAAAGACATTGTTGTAAAATGGTTTTTTGGATACTGCATATTTACATTCGCAATTGTGTTCAAAACTTGGATGATGCATCCGCATACTGCGACAAATGCATATTCACGGTATGGGCCAATATGCTGGCCATTTTTTCAAGGTTGCGAAGATTTCATCTTCATGACCACCTTGCCTGACGGATATACGCAGCAATATTTTTACATGGCAATGATGGGCGTGATGGCACTGGCCATATTTTTTGCGGTGCACGGGCGTTGGGCCTTTGCGCATTTCTGTGTGCTCGTCCTGTTTATGTGGAAAATGTATGTAACCAGTATCCATTTCTGGTTTAACGCCAATTACGACTACTATCATACGTCCTTTGTATTCATTTTCCTTTTCCTGCCGCATAAACGATTTTTCTGGATGCTTACGTTGGCATCGTTCTATTTCCTTTCTACGGCAACAAAAATTCATGAAACATGGATACTTGGAACGTATTTCAGTGCACTAAAAACTGGTTTGCCAATCTTTCCGGATACAACAATTCCGGTTTGGACGAATCTTGTTGTCATCATGGAAATGGTGTTTGTATGGTTCCTGTTTAGTAAGAACTGGATTATGCAGCGCGGGGTATTTCTGTTTTTCTGCGCGTTCCACCTCTATTCCGGTATTTTGGTGGGATACCACTATCCATTGATTGTATTTAGTGCCCTGCTTATCTTGTTTGGTTATTTTTACAAACCACAAGTGCCCCCGGTCGACTGGAAATCCATTCCGGGATGGTCATTCATGTTGACATTGCTATGTTTACAAATGATTTCCCACATGATTCCCGGCGATGAAAAGCTGACTATGGAGGGGAATTTCTATGGTCTGTACATGTTTGAAGCAAATTACCAATGCACGGTACGTGTTTACGATATGGATAACGGCGAGACCTTGCAACGTATTTCGTCTACAAATGCACGAAACCGTTGTAGTCCGTATTGGTATATGAAACGAACACAATTTTTATATTGCCGTAATAATTTTAATACCAAGCAATACGGATTTTCTATGGAAATAAGTATTAACGGCGGACCCTTCAAGCGTGTTGTGAAGGAAAAGGATTTATGTGCGTTGGAATACAAGCCGCTTCAGAAGAACGACTGGATCAAAACGGAGGATGAGGCCGAACCAGTCGCAAGACCCCTAAAGAACTTTTACAAGTAATAGGTGATATCATGATGGACAAAGATGAATTTGAAAAACTTCCAATCCTGCACTTAACGCCGGGGAATGAACCGACCAGCCTCTATCCGATGCAGGAGGCACTGGTGCCATATGTCGATGAAATCTCAATCGTATATTGGGTGATATTCTGGTCCGTAATCATTTTCCTATCATCACGATTTGTGATTATACCGGCTGTTAAGAATGCAATCGGCAGTGGCCAGTCACCAAAAGATGATAACGGGGATAAAGAAAAGGCCTAAATGAATAGGCCTTTGAATGTATTTATCGTGCGTTAGCCAGCAACCTGTTTCGATCGGTAGCGTCTTGTGCTTCAACGCTAAGGCGTGTATGCGGAACCGCGACTAGGCGGTCCATCGGAATATCATCATCAGTTTGTGCGCAGATGCCATATTCACGATCTGCGGGGTCTTTGTTCCAATCTGCTGAAATGACAGTAAGCGCGGCGCGAACCTGAGATAATTCTGTATTTACCTGCGGCAGGCGTGCGGTTACCGTTGCATCGCGGACAGGGTAACTGGCCTGTTCTTGAATGTCGCTATCAAATCTTTCATCATGTTCGGATAGCTGCTCTCTAATGGCTTTTTGCTCTAGCACAAGTTCGGTCTCACGTTCACGCAAAAGTGCCTCAAAATAAGCAAGCTTCTGGTCATGCATGCGGATATCTGTATCGTGTCTTGGGTCGTAATCGACTTGATCAAAACGTGCCTGGGCGGCTGGTTTAACTGTCTGTGCCATGTTTCCTCACAATCTGTTTTTTTCATATAAATTCGGAAGGCATAAAAGACGAGTTTTATGCGTTTGTCAATATTTATGGCAAGAGAATATATGCTGCTAAGCGACAGAAAGATAACGTATACCGGAAGAAACTGTATGCGCGATAAGTGATTTTACATCGTCATGCGTGCCGTTGTGGTCATGGAACAGGACGATATTCGCGCTGTCCTCTTGCCCTAGGAACGGGTCCGCATCAATCTTTTCCTTGATATCATTCACCGTTTTGTAGGGCATCGTGATCAATCTCCGTAATATCTGTGTTAAGCATCCAGTCTGATGATGAAAACGTTATAAGCGAGGCAGGTGACCTCGCCATTTCGGTTTCGGTGTACCATGGGAATGTTACGCCGCGGAACACATCTGTACTGTACCCTTCGCGAATAAGATATTCGTTAAGCTTTGCCTTCTTCTCGAACAGGTCATCCGATGGCATATAGTCATCAATGTTTAAGCCGGCGCTGAATACATGGTGGACCGTGTCTTTATGCGGGCCAAGTTTCCGGTAATCAACGATCCATCCTCCGCAGCCATTATCCAGATGCGGAAAACGGATTAATTTATGGCTACGCGTTTTTCCGGCACGTTTATAGGCCTCTTCCACAAGCGCTTCCGTTTTTTCGATCTCTTCGATAACCTCTTCCAGTGGTAATTCACTAGACCGGCGGTGTGTATACAGATGGTTGCCAATGGCAAACCCTTTCTTGATGGCGCGGACGATGGGGTCAATACGCTGCGCCATTCCGTATGCCAGACGGCCCGCATCATTATATTCCCCGCCGATGCAGTAAAAAATCGCCGGAATCTCTTGCTGTAAAAGAAAATCACACAATTGATCCGTGTAATCGGAGGGACTGTCATCAATAGTCATGTATGCGGTTTTGGTCATTGTTTTGTCTTTTAATGGGCTTTTTTGTGGATTTCCTCAACATGGTGGCGGCTATCGTCCGTATCACCAATCGGGTCCATATGCGTTACAATTTCGGCGTTTGGAAACTCCTTGATTATATCATCCTCCAGAGCCTTCACAATATCATGCGCGTCCTTCAGTTTCATATCTGGATCCATTTCCACATCGACCACCACGTCAATTTTATGGCCGGTAAGGCGGGTCCGCAGGTCATGAAAACTATGAATACTATCGTATGACTCAAGTATGCTTATTATTTTTTTACGCTCATTTTCCGGTAATTCACGGTCTAAAAGCATGTTTAAACCTTTTCCGGCGATGTTTTTGGCTGTAAAAAGTAGATAAATGACCACAAAAATGGCAAATACAGGGTCAAGCCACACGGGTCCGTTAAAATATTGAGCGGTTAGGGTTAAAATAACCCCCAGGTTTAGGAAAATATCACCGGAGTAGTGATATTGATCGGCCTCAATGGCGAGGGAGTGTTTTTTCTCAAGTGAATAATTCTGCACTTTCACCAAAATAAACGACAGAACAATTGATAGGGCGATAAGTGTGCCTGCAATAATAGGCTCCTCAACGGTTTTAGGGGTCGAAATCCGGCGTATTGATTCAATAAACAGCATAATGCCCCCGCCAAATATCACCATGGATTGCCCGAGCGCGACCAGCCCTTCAACCTT
>JAUICS010000394.1 GCA_030427765.1 Alphaproteobacteria bacterium | reverse complement strand
CATGTTCAAAAAAACGCTTCTTGCCGCCGCATTTTCGTCTTTTATGTTTTGCGCCGGACTTACGGTCCCCAATCCAGCAAACGCATTCGAGCATGTTGGCCCATACGGGTTCTTCAAGGGTGGTTTGAATTACACGCGTGATCAATCATTTGATACCGGTAATGGCCGCCGCACCCCGCAAAGTTCGCAAGGTGTTGGTGAAGTTGAAACCGAAATGGATCCCGGATTAATCGTTTTGGGCGGTGCCGGTTATGATTTCGGGTATTACAGGGTGGAAGGTGAAGTTGCCTACCGCGCCGGTGAAGTCAGCAGTATGACCGGCGGTGGCCGTACATTAAACGGTACGGACGGTGATGCCCGTTCTCTCGCATTCATGATCAACGGTTACTATGATTTCAGTAATCAGAGCGTTTACACGCCGTATGTTGGAATGGGTCTTGGTATGGCGATTGTCGGTGCCGACCAATACCGTAATTCGACAAACGTCATTCTGGCCGGGAAAGATACTGTCTTCGCGTATCAGGCCATGGCCGGTATTGATTATGATATCAGCAATTATTTCTCTATGGGCGCCGAATACCGTTACTTCGCAACGGCCGATCTGGATATGACGACCACGCTTGGGGCGAATTCAACGGACCTTGATTATGGCGCGCATTCTTTGCTTGTCGGGATGAAGTACAAGATTGCCCCGCGTAAAGTATACGCAAAACGTCGTTACTATTAATAAGTATCAGGACTGTATTGCAGTTTTTTATTGATGCTCGTAATGTCGCAATATGGCCGATAAACAATCAACAAAAAACAAACATTTGGCATGTATTATCCTGGCGGCGGGTAAGGGAACGCGTATGCGTTCCAAAACGCCAAAGGTCATGCACCCTGTCTTAAACCTGCCGATCATAAAATGGATTACCAACACGGCACAGTCACTAAATGCCGTGAAGTCGGTTGTTGTTATTGGGCCGGATATGGACGCCGTGGCGCAGGCCGTTACGCCATGCGAAACGGTTATACAGACGGAGCGTAAAGGCACCGGCGATGCGGTCAAAACCGGCCTGACAAATTTGCAGGATTTTGATGGCGATATTTTGATCCTGCTGGGCGATACTCCGTTGATTACGCAGCAGACGATTCAGGATTTGATCGATGCGCGGCACGATGGCAATGATGTGCGTCTAAGTGTGCTCGGCACTTTCATGGATAATCCGGACGGGTATGGGCGTTTGATACTGGATGATGACGGGATGCTGGATAAAATTGTCGAACATAAAGATGCGTCAGAGGAGGAAAAGACGGTTGATCTTGTCAACACCGGCGCGTTCTGTGTGGATGCGCAGACATTAAGAACGCTTATTTCCGCCATCAAAAACGAAAATGCACAAGGTGAATATTACATTACCGATCTGCCGGCACTGGCCAAAGCCAAGGGTTGGAAGACCGCGGTATCATACTGCGATGATGAAAACGAAGTGCTAGGCATTAATTCTCGGCAGGATTTGGCAGTGGTGGAAGATATCGCCCAAAACCGCAAACGTACCCAGATGATGGAAAATGGTGTGACGCTGCAAGACCCCTTTGCCACTTATTTTTCATACGACACGGATATCGGGCAAGACTCGATCATTGGTCCGGGATGTGTATTTGGTCCCGGCGTGAAAATTGATGAGGACGTCGAGGTTAAGGCGTTTTGCCATCTTGAGGGTGTGCATGTGAAATCCGGCTGCGCGCTTGGCCCGTATGCACGGCTGCGTCCCGGTACCGTCTTGCATGAAAACGTGCGGATTGGAAATTTCGTGGAAATCAAAAATACGGATTTTGGGAAGGGCAGCAAGGCCAACCATCTGTCATACATTGGCGATTCAACAATCGGCGAGGATGTGAATTTCGGTGCCGGTTCCATCACGGTGAATTATGACGGGTTTACAAAACACCGCACGCATGTCGGCAACAATGTCATGATTGGCTGCAACGTCAATTTAATTGC